>JAYTDE010000320.1:0-10008 GCA_043736195.1 Burkholderiales bacterium
GCGGCCCGCCATGACCCAGCCTGCCCAGTACCCGCTCGGCTTCGATAAGGCGAGTCAGCGTGTGGCCGATCAACTGCGAAGCCATGTCCTGGAACTGCAGCGCGATCACCGCCTGATTGACCGCCGCCGCCATTTCCGCGGACAGCGTGTTGATCTCGCCCGCACTGCGCCCGATATCGACGTTGACCCGCTCGATTTCCGCCATCGCGGTTTCCGCGCGCTTCTTGCTTTGCAGCGCGCCCACCATGTCTTGCGAGGCCATCCCGGTGATTACCGTCTCGGCACTGCGCACGGACTGCTCGATCTTGCCCATGTCCTCGCGAATCGAGCGCGAGAATTGGCCGGTGCGGTCTGACAGAACCCGCACTTCGTTGGCCACCACCGCGAAACCGCGGCCGGCCTCACCGGCGCGCGCCGCCTCGATGGCGGCGTTCAGCGCCAGCAGGTTGGTCTGGCGCGAGATGCCGTCGATCTCGGTGACCATCTTGACCGTTTGCGTCACCTGCTTCTTGACCGTATCCATCAGTTCCACCAGACCCATGGCGTTTTTACTGGCGTCGATGGTGCTTTCCACGAAGGACTGCAGCATCGCCGTGGTTTCGAGCACGAACCCGGTCATGCTGCGATCCTCCGTTGCCGCGCCTTCGCTCACCGCGCCGCGCGCGATCGCAATGGCCAGTTCGCCCTGCCGTGCGCTCAACGCATGCATTCTGGAAAAACCCGGTACCAATGTCCCGATCGCCTGATTGATAATCTCGCGCAGGCGCGCAAGTTCGCCGCGCGCGGCCTCGAACTGCTGGCGAAATTCGGTCGCCAGCGGCGCCAGGCTGGCCGCCGCCGCCGCCTCGGCCTCGGCAGCGGCCTGGATTAGCGCCAGCGCCCTGCCTTGCGACGCCGCCGCGGTCTGGCAGCGGCCAATCCACCAGGTCAATCCGAGCGGTGCCACCGCTGCCGCGAGCGCCCCCAGCGGACCTCCATACCAGGCGATACCAGCTGCGCCCGCGGCAGCAGCAGCAACGACCATCCATCGCGAATCGCTCAATTCGGTCAAGCCTTTCCTGAAAAATTGGTAGGTCCGGTGTATCCTCGCGCTCTTGCGCTCTGCCAGGTGACACCGGCAAACACGGAAACGCGGTCTCCCGCGAAACCGCAGGCCGGCCCCGTACGCGCCACACCAAGGATTATTCGGGCCTTTGCCTGACCGCATGCAATGAACATGGACGTGTTATCCCCGCTTATCGGCCTCAAGTGCCGCCCGTGCCGGCAATCGCACTTCCTGGAACCATCCGCGGCGAGATTAGCCACCCTCGCGCGCTTGACCGCATGACGAGCAATCGCCTGGGCATTACCGACCGCTTCAAGACCCTGACGCCGGTCCCGCCCCCCGCGATCGCCGGCCGTGCGCCCATGTGCATCCTGTGTGTCGAGGATTCCGACAGCGATTTCGAGTTGTTGCAGTTCGCGCTGCGCGCCGCCGGGCTGGCGCATACCGCGATTCGCGTTGAAGACGAAGCGGGCATGCGCCAGGCTCTGGCCGGCGGCACCTGGGACGCGGTGATCTCGGATCACAATCTGCCCAGCTTTTCCTCGGCGGCTGCGCTGCGGGTTTTGCGTGAACTCGAGCCCGATACGCCGTTCCTGATCGTCTCGGGCGCCATCGGCGAGGACGCCGCGGTGGCGGCCATGCAGTCCGGCGCCGACGATTACCTGATGAAGCACAGCCTCAAGCGCTTGGCGCCTGCCATAGAGCATGCGCTGGCCGCCGCCACCGAGCGCCGCCAGCGTCGTGCCGCCACCTCCGAGCTGCGCGCTTCGCTGGATTACCTGCGCACCGTGCTCACGGCCTCGCCGATCGCCATCATCACGCTCGATGCCGATCTGGACATCACCCTGTACAACGCCGCCGCCGAGCAGGTGCTGGGAATCGAACGCGCTACGCTCCCCGGCTACCCGCAACCGATCGCCGACACCGATAACCGCCGCATCATCGAACGCCTGAAACAAGCGATCCGCAACGGCCCGGTGCGCAATCAGGAGGAGACCTGGATCCGCGGCGACGGCCAGGCGCGCGACTTCACTTTCGCCGCCGCCAGCCTGGGGCAGGACGAGGCGGCAGGCGTGGTCGTTTTCGTCACCGACAACACCGAGCAAAAGCGTGCCGAACTGACCCAGCGCGAAACCGAAACGCGCTTTGCCGCGATTTCGGCCAATCTTCCCGGCGTGGTGTTCCAGATGCTGGCGCGACCGCAGCAACGCATGTTGCTGATGCCATTTGTCAGCGCCGGCGCCACCAGCCTGTTCAACGTGGCGCCGGCCGACTTCCTGGCCGATCCGTCGCGCTTCGTCGAGTTGCTCGATGCGGCCGACCGCGACGCGGTTTTCGAGGCCCTCGATCAGGCGATCCGCATGGGCTCGGTGCTCGAAGGCCAGTGGCAGATCGCGCGCGCCGACGGCAGCCGGCGCTGGATTCAGCTGTCCGCCACCGCGCGCGAGGCCAATGGCGGCAACTGGCTGTATGACGGCATCATCACCGACATCACCGCGCAGAAGGAAACCGAACAGGAATTGACCCGTTCGCGCGAGGAACTGCGCGAACTGACCGCGCACATAGAGGCTCTCAAGGAAGAGGAACGCCGCGCGGTGGCGCGTGAAATCCACGACGACATCGGCAGCACGCTGGCCGGCATGAAAGCCGATCTCGCCTGGCTGGGACGCCACTACGCGCCGGGCCAGGCCGTGCTCGACAAGCTGGCCGGCATGACGCGGCTGGTGGATGGCGCCGTGCAGAGCGCCAACCGCATCGTGCAGGCGCTGCGCCCCGGCATTCTCGACTACGGCATCGCGCCGGCGCTGGAATGGCAAGCCAAGGATTTCGCCATCCACAACGGCATTCAGGTCAGCTTCGAGACCAACGAAGATGAACTGGCGCTCGATATCGAACAATCGACGGCCCTGTTCCGCGTATTCCAGGAATCCCTGACCAATGTTTCGAAGTACGCGCGCGCGACCCGCATCGAAACCGAACTGTTCGCCACCGTCACCAGTGTGACCCTGGAAGTGCGCGACAACGGCGCCGGACTCAAGCCTGGCGACCTGATAAAACCCTCTTCCTTCGGCATCCGCGGCATGATGGAACGGGTCCGCGCCTTAGGCGGCTGGCTGGACATCAGCGGCCCGGCCGGCCAGGGCACCACCGTGATGTTGTCGATTCCGCGCCGCCGCCCGGGCAGCAGCGCTCAACCACTACAGGAACCCGCCCCATGATTCGCGTCCTGATTGCCGATTACCATGCGATTGTGCGCAAGGGCCTGGTGCAGATCGCATCCGAAAGCCGTGAGATAGACATGCGCGGCGAGGCTTCGGAATACAGTTCCCTGATGCGCCTGATGAAGGAAAATCCCTGCGACGTGCTGCTGCTCGACATCTCGATGCCCGGCAAGAACGGCATCGACGTGCTCAAGATCGTGCATGAGCAATATCCCAAGACCCAGGTGCTGATTCTTTCGATGTATCCGGAAGACCAGTACGCGATTCGCGCGCTCAAGGCCGGGGCCGCCGGCTACCTGACCAAGGACACCGCCCCGGAGCGGCTGGTCGAAGCGATCCTGTCGGTCTCGCGCGGCAAGAAGTACATCACCCCGCAGGTGGCCGAGATGCTGGCCACCCATCTGGTGACCGATACCGAAGGCGCGCCCCACGAGTCGCTTTCGGATCGCGAATTCCAGACCATGCGCCTGATCGCCTCCGGCAAGCAACTGTCGCAGATCGCCGACGAATTGTCCCTGAGCCCGAAAACAGTGAGCGTCTATCGCGCCCGCGTGCTGGAAAAAATGCAGTTGAAGAACAATGCCGAGATGACCCACTACGCGATCAAGCACGGCCTGGTCGAATAGCCGGACGATCGTATCTGAAAAGCATGACAGCCTCGCAAGAGGCATGTTTTTTCACGCGGCCCGCAACTCCCATTGGCGCAAGCGAAAGGCGGGCGCGGCAACGCGCAACCCACATTCCCTCAAGCCCTCAGGCGGGCGCGGCAGCACCCGCGGCGGTGATCGGTGCCGCTACGCTGGCGTGAACGGTATTGCCGTTGCCGCGGTATTCAAGCGCCGCGAAGCTCAACAGGCGCGACATGGCGATACCGCGCCCATGGCTGTCAAAGGCCCGTTCCGGGCTCATTTCGAGGTAAGCGCGCCAGTCGAATCCGCCACCCTGATCGGTGATGGTGAAAACGATGGCGTCGCCGCGCCGCGCCAGGCGCACGCTGGCGTGGCGCCGGGCATTCTCCGGCAAGGCCAGGCGCCGCTCGACCTCGTCGCGCCAGGCGCCTTTTTCGTTGAGCTGCGATTTTTCGCGATAGCTGATGCCCAGGTTGCCGTGCTCGACCGCATTGATCATCAGCTCGGACAAGCCCAGCACGGTGACGTCGGGTTGCGGGCAGGCGCGCGCCAGGAATGAAGCCAGGCGGCGCGCTTCACCCAGCGTGCGGAAGCGGAATTCGCCCTCGATGAGCGCGCGCGGATCGATGCGGTCGTCCGCCAGGCTCAGGCGGTTGCGGCGCATTTCGAGCGCCGCCTCGACGATCGCCAGCAGCACATCGCGCTCGAACGGCTTGGTCAGGTAGTAGTAGGCACCCTGGCGCAGGCCTTCGGCGACCTGCTCCTTGCCGGCCGCCGCGGTCTGCATGATGATCGGCAGGGCACTGAAGCGGCTGTCGGCGCGCATGCGCGCGAGCAACTGCATGCCGCTCATCACCGGCATCATGCGGTCGAGCAGCACCGCATCGAAGCCATCGGGATCGGCGTCGAGCATGTCCCAGGCGACCTGGCCGTTTTCCGCCTGTTCGGTGCGATAGGTGGGCGCGTCCAGATGTTCGGCCAGGATTTCCAGATTGAGCGGTTCGTCGTCGACCAGCAGGATGCGGGCGGCGTTCGCGCCTTGCACCGGTGAAGTGGCTGAAATGATGGCCATGGGTTTTCTCCTTGGGTTTGG
Organism: Burkholderiales bacterium; assembly: GCA_043736195.1. Lineage (GTDB taxonomy): Bacteria > Pseudomonadota > Gammaproteobacteria > Burkholderiales > JAEUOS01 > JAEUOS01. The sequence goes on from JAYTDE010000320.1 coordinate 4,990, forward strand.
ATAGCTGAATTCAGAATGCTTCGGTCAGGGCCGGCGCGGGCACCGCTTCGGCAGCCTCCAGCGGCAGACACACAAGGAACGACGCGCCGCGCGCCGGTGGCAGGTTGTTGCGGGCGCGGATGCTGCCGCCGTGTGCGGCCACGATTTCGCGGCTGATGGCCAGGCCCAGGCCTGTACCGCCGGCGCCGGTGTTGGTTGTGGAGGACTGCACGAACTTGTCGAACACGGCCTCAAGTTCATCCTCGGGAATGCCGATGCCATCATCGCGCACGCACAATTCAAGGAAGCTGCCGGGCGCATCGCCATCGGGCGCCGGCAACAGCCTGCAAGTCACCTCGACCCGCCCGCCGGCAGGCGTGAACTTGAGCGCGTTCGACAGCAGGTTGCGCAGCACCTGCAGCATGCGGGTGGCGTCGATGCAAAGCGAGGTCTGTGCCAGAAGACCGGCGCGCAGTTCGATGCCGCGCGAGCGCGCCAGCGCCTCGAATTCGGCCATGGCTTCATCGATCAGGCGGCCGAGGTCGGTTCTCTGGCGCTGCATCACCATCTTGCCGGCTTCCAGCTTGGAGAGGTCGAGCAGGTCGTTTAACAGCAGCAACAGACGCGAGCCGCTTTTCTGGATATTGCGAAAGTAATGCAACAGCTTGGCCGGTTCCACCCGCTCGAACTTTTCAACGCCAAAATTGGCGAAACTGATGATGCCGTGCATGGGCGTACGCAATTCGTGCGACATGTTGGCCAGGAACTCGCTCTTGGCCAGGCTGGCCGCCACCGCCGCCTGGCGCGATCGTTCGGCCGCTTCGCGCGCCTGTTCGGCCTTCTGGCGCTGCGCCTGGGCCTCGCGCGAGGCCTGCTCCAGGCCGGCGGTACGCGCCTCGACCAATTGCGCCAGGTTGTCACGATGGCGCCTGAGTTCGGCTTCGGCCAGCTTGGCCGCATGAATATCGGAAGCGGTTCCCGAGGTGGCGATCACTTTGCCGGTGGCATCGCGCGAAGCGATGCCGCGAAAGCGCAGCCAGCGATACTCACCATCGATGGTACGGAAGCGCGTCTCCCATTGCGTCGCTGTGTCAACCTGGAGCATGCCGCTCGCACCGCCAAGATGCCCGGCGAGATCGTCCGGGTGGACCAGTGTCAACCACTGTTCGCGCTGGCGCGGTACGCCGCCTGACGCATAGCCCAATATCTCGTCGAAACGCGACGAGAAATAAAACATGTCGGTGGCGATATCGCGCTCCCAGATGCCGTCGTTGGAGCCATCCAGCGCGCGTTGGTAGCGCGCCTGCAGCGCCTGCATGGCGGCTTCCGCCAGCTTGGTCTCCTGGATATCGGTCACGGTACCGGCGCTCAGAATCGCCTGACCCTGCACGTCATGCACCGCGCGACCGCGTCCGCGAACCCAGCGATACTCGCCATCCGCACCGCGCATGCGCGCCTCCCAGGTAACCGACTGCTTGCCCCTGAACATCGCCACCATCGCGCGGCCCGCGGTCTCGCGATCGTCCGGGTGGGTCAACTCATGCAGCGCAAAGCGGCTGTTGGGCAGGGCGCCCGGCGCGTAGCCCAGTATCTCGGCCACCCGGTCGGAGCATTGCAGCACATCGGAGCCGGCCGCGCGCTCCCAGATGCCGTCGCTCGCGCCTTCGAGCGCGCGCGCGTAGCGCACCTGCATGCTGCGCAGCTCTTCGCTTGCCAGGCGGGCGTCGTGCACGTCCGACACCGTGCCGGAGGTGAGTACCGGCGCCCCGGCGGCGTCACGAATGGTCTTGCCGCGCACCCGCAGCCAGCGATAGCCGCCGTCACCGGTGCGAAAGCGCGTCTCCCAGGTCATGGTCTCGGTACCGGCGATGAGCGCCGCCACATTGCGCCGCTGCGCGTCAAGATCGTCCGGATGGACCTGGTTGAACACTTCTTCGAGCGCCACCGGCGACTGCGCCTTGTCATGGCAAAGAATCTCGCGAATCCGCTCGGCCACATAGAAGCGCCCGCTTTTCAGGTCGCGCTCCCAGATCACGTCGCTGGCACCGTCAAGCGCGCGCGCGAAGCGTTCCTGCAACTCGCGCAAAGCGGCGGCCGCAAGATGCGCATCGTGCACGTCCGAGAAGGTTCCCGCCGTCAGGATCGGCCGCCCCGCGGCATCATGCACGCAGCGCCCGCGCACGCGCAGCCAGCGAAAGCCGCCGTCACCGCGCCGGAAGCGTGATTCCCAGGTGATCGTCTCGCGCGCATTGAGCATCGCTTCGACATGGCTTCTGTGGGCCGCGCGATCCTCCGGATGGATCAGCGCATAGACCTCGGCGGAACTCTGTGGAATCGCCGCGGGCGCGATCGCCAGTACCTCGCAGATGCGCTCGGACAGGAAAAACCGCTCAGTTGCCAGGTCACGCTCGAACACGATATCGCTGGCGCCCTCGATGGCCCGCTGGTAGCGCTCCTGGCTGGCCCGCAGCGCTTGCGCCGCCTCCTTTTGCGCGGTGATGTCGCGTTCGATCGCCACGAAACGCTCGAGCCGACCCAGGTGATCGAACACCGGCGCGCACTCGATCGCCACCCAGTAAGGCTGCCGTGCGCGCGTGTAATTGATTACTTCCACCGAAAAGGCGTGACCTGCAGCCAGTGCGGCGCGCATCGCGGCGACGCTATGCGGATCGGTATCCGGCCCTTGCAAAAAACTGCCCGGCGTGCGGCCCACAACTTCGCCGCGTGTAAAACCGGTCAGGCGCTGAAACGATTCGTTGACCCATTCAATGCGTCCGGCGGCGTCGGCGATCACCACCATGCTGCCGGTATGGCTGGCGGCGACTTCCAGCATGCGCGCCTCGGATTCGCTTTGCTTCAGGGCGTCCATCATCTGTCGGCGCGCCGTGATGTCTTCGACAAACCACCAGCAGCGGCCGGCGCCGGCAACATCCTCAAGCGCCACCCCCGATACGCGCACCGGAACCTTGATGCCACCGCGCGCGATGTACTCCCTCTCGCAGGGTGCCAGGTCGCCATAAGCTGCAAAACCGGCGGTTACCAAACCATCAGCCGGCGCGCTTTCCGGTGCGCGCAGTGCTTGCTCGGTCATCAACGCCAGTTCCGCCGCGGTATAGCCGATGATCTTTTGAAACACGGCGTTGCAATGCAGTATGCCGCCGTCCGCCGCCAGCAGCGCAATCCCGATCGGCGCCTTGGCATACAGCGCGTCGAAGCTTGGCTTGGCGCTGTCCTGCGCCAACAGCAGGGGTTCGCCGTCGCCATCGTTGCGCTGGCGCGATGCGGCGCGCGCACTTTCCGTGGCTGCCATCAGATTTTCTCCAGACTATTCGATAGCGCGGTCTTGACAAGCGCCTGGCGCCGCCGTTCTTGCCCGGCATCGACCGGCAAGCTCACCACGAAGGTGGTTCCGGCCTGCTTGTCCGGATTGGATTGGGCACGAATGCCGCCCTGATGCGCCCGCACGATCTCGCGGCAGATCGCTAAGCCCAGCCCGGTGCCGCCGGCGCCGGTCTTGGTCTTGGATGACTGCACGAACTTGTCGAACACGGCTTCGAACTCATCCTCTGGAATGCCGATGCCCGTATCCCTGACTCGAATCTCGATGCCCGCCACCTGCGGGTCACCGGCGCGCCGCCCGGCAGGCAATGCGGCGCGCCGTGCCGACAACTCGACCGCGCCGCCTTCCAGGCTGAACTTGATCGCGTTCGACAGCAGGTTGCGCACCACCTGCAGCATGCGGGTAGCGTCCCAGTCGACACTGGGCAGCCCGGGCTCGGTGTCACAGATCAAGCGCACCTGGCGCGCCAGGGCCAGCGTCTCGGCTTCGGCGATCGCCTCGGTGAACAAGTCCTCGACCTTGCCGGGCGCTAGGTGCAGAAGCATTTTTCCGGCCTCGAACTTGGACAAATCCAGCAGGTCGTTGAGCAGGCATAACAAACGGCCGCCGCTTTTCTGGATATTGCGGAAATAGTGCAACAGCCGGTCTGGCGCCACCTGCGCGTGCTTTTCCACCCCGAAATTGGCGAAGCTGATGATGGCATGCATGGGGGTGCGCAGTTCATGCGACATGTTGGCCAGGAACTCGCTCTTGGCCTGGTTGGCGCGCACCGCCGCGGCCAGCGCCACTTCGGCGCGCTGGCGCTCGGCTTCCGCTTCCAGCCGCGCCGCCTCGAAGCCGGCGCTGCGCTCGCGCACCAATTGCGCCAGGTGGTCGCGATGCAGCGTCAATTCCTCCTCGGCCAGTTTGGCGGCGTGGATATCGGTCATGGTGCCCGCGGTCATGCCCGATGCGCCGTCGACACCCTGCACCACCCGACCGCGCCGGCGCAGCCAGCGATAATCGCCGGCGCTGGTGCGCATGCGGGTGTCCCACACCACCGGTGCCTGCGTCGCGACCATCGCATCGACTGCGCGCAAATGGGTATTCAAGTCGTCCGGATGAATCGGTGAGCGCCATAGGTCGAAGTCATTGAACATGGGGCCGGGCGGATAGCCGAGGATCTCGTTCAGGCGCTCCGAAACGTAGTATTCGCCGTTTGCGACGCGGCATTCCCAGATCACGTCGTTGGCGCCGTCCAGCGCGCGCTGCAGGCGTTCCTGCGTCTTCGTCAACGCCGCCATCGAAGCGCGCCGCTCGCTGATGTCACGCATCACGGCCGAATAGAACTCCACCGCGCCAGCGGCATTCCTGTGCGCCAGGATGGTCTGCGACACCGGCAGCACTTGACCGCCGGCGGTGATCAGTTCGGTTTCCCGTTCGTGGAATTCCGTGGGGCCGGCGGTCGGTACCCCCTGCTCGAACAGACGGTCGACCAAGCCCTGTGCGAAAACACCGGGCAGGACTCCCGGGTGGGTGCCGGCGGCATCACCGAGGATGCGTTGCGCGGCGGCGTTCACATAGATCGGTATGCCCTGCGGATCGAGAGTCATGATCATGTCCGGGCTGTTGGCCAACACTTGCAGCAGGCGCGCTTCGCGCATCTGGGCTTCCTGCTCGGCGTGCACGTCGGACATCGAGCCGGCCACGATGCGGGCCTG
>JAYTDE010000321.1:0-2524 GCA_043736195.1 Burkholderiales bacterium
GAGAGTGGTTGAGGCCGCAGATCTGTTTATGTTGAAGAACGAGGCAAACCGCCTCGCTTTTCGACAGGAGCAGAGCCATGAGCCAAACCACAGAAACCACCAGCGAGTTGCGTCGGCGCATGATCGAGGACATGCGGATGCGCAAGCTTGGCGACAAGACACAGAGCAGCTATATCCGGGCCGTGCGGAAGTTTGCCGGCTATCTTGGCCGATCGCCCGACAGCGCCACCGTTGAGGATCTGCGCAACTTTCAGTTGCACCTGGTCGATCACGGCGTTTCGCCGATCACCCTCAACGCGACCATCACCGGTCTGAAGTTCTTCTTCGACATCACGCTCGATCGTGTCGAACTGATGGCCAGGATGCAGCCGGTCAGCGTGCCGCGGACGCTGCCGGTGATCCTGAGTCGTGAGGAGGTGACCCGCCTGATCGCCGCTGCCGGCAACCTCAAGCACCAGACGGCGCTGTCGGTCGCCTACGGTGCCGGACTGCGCGCCAGCGAAGTGGTCGCACTGAAGGTTGGCGACATCGACAGCGAACGCATGACCCTGCGCATCGAACAGGGCAAAGGTCACAAGGATCGCTACGCCATGCTGCCGCCACTGTTGCTCGAACGTCTGCGTACTTGGTGGCGGGTCGCGCGCGCCCAGGGCAAGATGCTCGACGGCGGCTGGTTGTTTCCCGGTCTGAACCCGATCGAGTCGCTCAGCACCCGCCAACTCAACCGCGCCATTCATGCTGCCGCAGAAGCCGCGCAGATCGACAAGCGCGTCTCGATGCACACCCTGCGCCACAGTTTCGCCACCCATCTGCTGGAACAGAAGGTGGATATCCGCGTGATTCAGGTCCTGCTCGGACACAAGCGGCTTGATACCACCGCACTGTATGCCCAGGTCGCCACCGACCTCCTGCGCGAAGTGATCAGTCCTCTGGAGAGCCCGCACCCCTCGTAGGTCACGTCCATGGGGCGCCTTGCCCTGGAGGTCGCGGATATCTTCCGCGCTCACGGGCCGGCCTGGCGTCGGACTCAGCATACTCACCTGAGTCTGGGCCAACTCAAGGTCATGTCGGCGATCGAACAGTGCCGCAGTGCGGCGCTGGGGGGCCACGTATTGCGTTGCAATGCCTGCGCGCATGTCGAGATCGCCTACAACTCCTGCCGCAACCGGCATTGCCCGAAGTGTCAGGCCAAGGCGGCGCAACGTTGGCTGGAGGCCCGTCAGGCCGAACTCCTGCCGGTCGACTACTACCACGTGGTCTTTACCCTGCCGGCGCCGATCAGTGCGATCGCGTATTACAACAAGACCGTGATCTATGGTCTGTTGTTCGAGGTCGCCGCTGAGGTTCTGCGCACCATCGCGGCCGATCCCAAGCATCTGGGCGCACAGATCGGCGTCACCCTGGTGCTGCACACCTGGGGGTCGGCACTGACGCATCATCCTCACGTGCATGGCATCGTTCCGGGCGGCGGGTTGTCGCCGGACGGCGAGCGGTGGGTAGCGTGCAAGCCGGGTTTCTTTCTGCCGGTGCGCGTGCTCTCGCGGTTGTTTCGGCGGCGCTTCCTGGAAGAACTGGCCAAGGCACATCGCCGCGGCCAGTTGCAGTTCTTCAACGAGTACGCCGATCTGGCCGACGCGGCCGTCTTCGCCGATTGGCTGGCACCGCTACGCAAGCTCGAGTGGGTGGTGTATGCCAAGCGCCCGTTTGCCGGGCCGGCGGCGGTCCTGGCGTATTTGTCGCGCTATACCCACCGGGTGGCTATCTCCAACCGGCGACTCATTTCCCTGGACGCACGCGGTGTTACTTTCCGCTGGAAGGACTATCGGGCCAAGGGGAAGACGCGCACCAAGACGATGACGCTCGCTACGGATGAGTTCATGCGGCGCTTCCTGCTGCATGTGCTGCCCAGCGGCTTTCATCGGATCCGCTACTTCGGGCTGATCGCCAATGCCGGGCGCAAGGCAAATCTGGCACGGGTGCGGAAACTCCTGCTGCCTGAATCATCCGACGTGGATGCGAGCCTCCTTGCGGCGGATACACCGGGCGGACTCGTTCAGCCGACCTTCGTCTGCCCGGACTGCGGGGCGGCGATGGTCGTCATCGATACCTTGGTGCGCGGGCAACCGATCCGCGCACCGCCTCTGCGATACGCCGCATGAACGCGCGTACTTCTCGATGTTCAAACCGACCGTCGGCTCTTCAGCGAGCAGCGCCGATAGGAGACGGTTTTACCTTGCGCGTGAATGGCGCAGTTTCTTGCCGGATGCAGCACGAACATTTCCAGCGTGGCCGCTCCGGCGCAGACTACCTGAGCCGATTGCCTCTCCGATTTCTCGGCAGCATGGCCACGGCCAGCCCGAGTGCCTCTGTTCAAATCCCCATAGCTCTGTAGTCTTGCCCGACCGCATCAACGCTCCCCGCGGTTTCCTCCCTCGAGGCTTGCGCGACGCCTGCCCAGCGGGCTCTGTCACGTACTGGTAGTCTTGCGCGTGAGGGCAGGCATCCCACAACCCTTAACAACAGC
>JAYTDE010000322.1:0-2154 GCA_043736195.1 Burkholderiales bacterium
TTGGCGTCGCCGGAAATGCAGGACAGGATACGCACACCCATTTCGTCCAGCAGCGGCTTGACCTGCCACAGTTCACCGGCCAGGTTGTACTCGCCGATGATGTTGATGTCGTAGGGCGTGGTGTACTCGGGTTCTGCGGTGCCGATGACATGATCGAGCAGCGCTTCGCCGGCCAGCTTGTTGCCGAGATTCTTGTTGCCGACGAAGCCGGGCGCGTTGATCGGAATCACCGGCTTGCCGAATTTTTCGGTCGCGGCCTTGCACACCGCCTCGATGTCGTCGCCGATCAGTGCGGTGACGCAGGTCTGGTAGACGAACACCGCAGCCGGATCGTACTTGTCGAGGATTTCCTTGATCGATTTGAACAGGTGCTTCTCGCCGCCGTAGACCACGTCGAGTTCGTTGATGTCGGTGGTGAAACCGGTCCGGTAGAGCTGGGAGCCGGAAGACTTGGCGCCGCGGTTATCCCAGGAATTGCCTTCGCAGGCGATGGGGCCATGTACCAGGTGCGCGACATCGGTGATCGGCTGCAGCGCGATTTTTGCGCCGTCGAACGCACAGCCGCCGGCTGCCGCGCCGGGCAGCAACTGCTTGGTGCAGCCCTTCTTGCGTTCCTTCTCGCCTTTCGCCTGGTTCTTGCCGCAGGCGGGTTCGTCGAATACTTCCTGAACCTTGCGTGTCAGTGCATCCATTACCGTTCTCCGCTATGCGCGCTTGACTGCTTACGCTTCAAAACGCAACGAGAATCGCCTCGTCCCGAACCACCTGCTACCGGCCAGCCAACTTCACATCGTGACCCCGGGCTCGCCGCTGAACTTCACCAGAATATCCTCGTCGCGCACGATGTACTGGCACGCCAGACGATAGGGCGGCGGCATGTCGTTCACGACCGCTTCCTGGATGTCATGCTTGGAGAGCTTGCCTGCCGCCAGCAGCGTTGCCCGTTCCTTCTCGGTCAAGGCCTGAGCCATGCGTGGCTTGTCGGATAGATAAATGACTTCCATCACACAGGAGCCACATTCCCCGTCCTCGCATTCGAAGGGCAGTGGAATCTTGTTTTTCTGCGCCACCTTGAGCAGCGTGTGGGTATCGCCGGCGATGGCATAGACCGTCAAGTCTTTTTCCATCAGCGGCGAGTTGAAAGTTACGTTTGCCATGTTTCTATAGTCCTCAACAACCCAGGCGGCGCAATGCCGCCGGGTATGCCCTTATCGAATGATGTCGAAGCTGTAGTCGGTCTTCGCCGGGATGATGGTGTTCTTGTCCATTTCGTCGAAGATCTTGTCCAGAATCCACACCAGCGTATTCAACGCGCCCTGGTAGCCCCACACTGGATAACGGTGGTGGTGATGGCGGTCGAACACCGGGAAACCGATGCGGATCAGCGGGGTACCGGTATCGCGCTCCAGATACTTGCCGTAGGTGTTGCCTATCAGAAAGTCCACCGGCTCGGTATTGAGCAACGAGCGCATGTGCCACAAATCCTTGCCTGGATAGACATGGCAGTTTTTGCCGAAGGGTGAGCTGTCGAACAGCGCCTGCATCTTGATTTCCCAGGCCTTGCCGCCATTGGTCGACAGCACATGCACCGGTTCGGCGCCCAGTTCCATCAGGAAGGCCGCCATTCCGTAGCACAGATCAGGGTCGCCGTAGATGGCGAATTTCTTGCCGTGGATATGCGCGCTGGAGTCAGCGATGGCATCCACCAGGCGGCCGCGCTCCTTGGTCAGCGCGTCGGGGATCGGATTGCCGGTGATGCGCGACATTTCCATCAGGAACTTGTCGGTCGCCGCCACGCCCATCGGGTGATTGAGCGCCACGGTTTCCTGACCATGTCCAGCAATGTAGGCCATGGTCTTTTCGGTGCAATACTCCTGCATCGAAATAGTGGCCTTGGCATTGATCGCGGCTTTGGCGTCATCCAGCGTGGTGCCGCCGTCGTACATGCGGAATTCGCCGTCGGCCGGGGTGTCCCACACATCGCTGTTGTCGGCCAGAATGGTGTACTCCACGCCCATCAGGTCGAACAGTCGCTTGACTTCGCGCAGGTTGCCTACGGTGTAGCCGTCAAAGCCGCCGATGAAGTTGATCTTCTCGTTGGGCGTGCGTTCCTTGCCTTCCCAGAAGTAGTGGACGATGCCCCTCAACGCATTG
>JAYTDE010000323.1:0-1815 GCA_043736195.1 Burkholderiales bacterium
TGGCGCAACAAGGCGATATCGTCGCGATCCACATGCATCAGGCACCCAAGGACTGCGTCGGTCACGTACTCGTCTGGGCGGATCGCCACCTCGCTTCCAGGCGCCGGCAGTGTGTCATCTATGATCGACGCTGGCACTGGCGCGGGCTTGGCTGCCGCCGCGATCGCCAATGCCGCAGCCGCGCTGATCGCCAGCTGCGTCGCGTGACCCAGCGCCGCCACCCGCGCCATCCACGCGCGCACGGCCGGATAGTCGGCCAGTTCATGCGCGCAATCGATCGGCATCGCGCTTAAGAACCACAGGCCGTGATAGACCGCGAGATCGGCCTGGCCGGGCGCGCCGGCAAGTAGCCAGTGCCCGCCATGCGCCAGCATCTGTTCCACCACCGGTATCGCGGCGCGCACTAGGCCGCGGTTGCGTCGCGCCACCTCGTTCAAGCGCGCCATCGAAGGCGTTGGCTTGCCGCGCAGCAAGGCGCGGTCCACATGCAGTTGCGGATCCACCGTCGCGGCATTGACGCCCGAGACAAAGCGTGCGATCGGCCAGAACAGGTCGCGCTCGGCCCACGCCTCGATCGCCACGGCCATGCCGCGCGTCGCGGCCGTCACCAGTGGCGGCGCCGGGTAGCGGCGGTCCAGTTCGCGGCAAATGGTGCGCGTGTCGCAATACAGGTCCGCACCGATCTGCAGCACCGGGATATGCCGGTAGCCGCCGGTGAGCGCTACCAGGTCCGGCTTGGGCATCACCGAAGGCGCAAGCACCGATTGCCAGTGCAGCCCCTTCAGGCCGAACGCCAGCCGAATCTTCTCGGCAAACGGCGAGAAGTCGTAGTGGTGCAGGATCGGCGTTGCCGCTTCTGGCGCAACCTCGCTCATGGCGGCTTCAATCGAGCCAGCGCTCGACCTGCTGGCGCTGCACCTTGCCGGACGTGCTGCGCGGGAAGTCGTCTTGCGAGGCCACGATGCGGATTTCCTTGGGCAACTTGTAGGACGCCAGGCCCGCGCGGCACACTTCAAGCAATGCATCGACCGTGACGGCGCGATCATGCACCGCCACAAACGCCACCGGCACCTCGCCCCAGGCCGCATCGCGGCGCCGCACCACCACCGCTTCGGCCACGCGCGCGTCGGCCATCAGGACGCGCTCGATCTCGATCGGGTAAATGTTCTCGCCACCGGACTTGATCAGGTACTTGGAGCGGTCGACGAAATTGAGCTTGCCATCCGCTTCCTCGACAAACATGTCGCCCATATGAAACCAGCCGCCGCGGAACTCGTGCGCGTTGACCGCCTCCATGTTCCAGTAGCCGCTGAAAAGCGTCGGTCCGCGCAGGGCCATCTCGCCCGCCTCGCCTGGGCGCACGTCGGCATCGTCGGAATCGACCAGACGCCAGCGATACAGCGAGTTGTGGGTCTTGACCAGGCGCAGCGGTTCGTCACCAATGGCGAAACGGCCGCCACAGGCCGGCAGCATGCCGGTTTCGGTCGAGCCGAAGCTGTTGAGATAGGGTGCGCGCAGCAGCCGCGATGCCTCGCCCACCAGTTGCGCGGGCACCAGGTCGGGCAGCGCGCCGATCATCTTGATGCCCAGGGGTACGACAGGGTTCGCACGCAGCGCTTCGACCAGGCGCTCGATCATGCCCGGAATCAGCACCAGCCACCACTGGCGCTCGGTTACGATCAGGTGCGTGAGGCGCGCGATATCCGGGCCATCGACCACCAGCACCTTGCCGCCTACGCCCAGCACATGCAGGGCATGATCCAGCGAGACCATGTGGAACAGCGGCGCCCAGGCGACGAAACCGTCGCTCTCCTC
>JAYTDE010000324.1:0-3939 GCA_043736195.1 Burkholderiales bacterium
GGGATTTGTGCGGTCAGCGGGTCGCCGCGCAAAACCTGCATCGCATCGAAGCCGCTGATGCCGGGCAGGTTGATGTCCATCAGGATCAGTGCCGGCTGATAGCGACGCGCCGATTCGATGCCAATGGCACCGTCGATCGCGGAAATCAGCATAAGGTCGCCGCGGCGTGCGATCAGTTGCTCCACCAGTGCCAGGTTGGCCGGGTTGTCTTCCACATACAGGAGCGTGCGTCGCGCCACGCCGTCCGGCGGCGCCACCAATGGTATGAAGCTGTGGCCGGAACTGCCACTCCCGGACACTTGCGGGGCTTCGGTCAAGCTTAGTTCGAACCAGAACAGGCTGCCGACACCGATAGTGCTTTCGACCCCGATCGCCCCACCCATCAGTTCGACCAAGCGCTTGGTCACCACCAGTCCGATACCGGTGCCTTGCTGCATGCCGCTTTCCTGGCCGAGCCGGTTGAACGACTGAAACAGTTGGCGCAGCTGGTCGGGTTTGAGCCCCAGCCCGGTATCGCGGATCGAAATGCGCAGGCGGTCCGGGCGCAGGATCGTGTATTCCAGATTGACCGTGCCGTGCAGGCGGTTGTACTTGACCGCGTTCGACAGCAGGTTGATCAACACCTGCTTGACGCGGGTGCGGTCGGCCACCACATAAAGGGCGCGGTCCAAGTTGGCGAAGCGCAGCTCGACGCCGCGATCGCGGGCCTGCGGCTCGATCATCGCCCGGCATTCGCGCAACACCTCGATTAACGACACGGCTTCATGCGACAGACTGACCTTGCCGGATTCGATCTGGGTCAGATCGAGGATCTCGTTGATCAGCTCGAGCAAATACCAGCCGGCCTTGAGAATCTGGTCAAGGCCCTGCTTTTGCGTCTGGCTGGGCGGCGGCGCTGCGCTTTCCATCAGCTGCGCGAAGCCCAAGATCGCATTCAAGGGGGTGCGCAGTTCGTGACTCATCGCGGAGAGGAAATCGGTTTTCGCACGGTTCGCGCTCGACGCTGTTTCAAGCGCTTGGTTGCGCTCGGCCTCGATCTGCTGGTGCGCCGTGTTGTCGCGGAACACGCCGATCAGGGTGTGCTTGCCGGCCAGATTCATTTCACTGCCCGCGATCTTGAGCGGAAACAGGCCGCCGTCCTTGCGGCGCCCCTCGATCTCGGGCGCCAGGGTGATGTCCGTCGTCGACCTCGCCTGGCGGCAATAATCGAGGAATGCGCTGCGATCGACACCGCTGAACGCCGGGATCAGCAGTTGCAGATTTTTGCCGATGATCTCGGCGGCGCTATAGCCAAAAATGCGTTCGGCGGCCGGGTTGGCGGTTCCCAGGGCGCCGCTGTCGGCGTCGATGGTGATGATGCCGTCGGCCACCGTGTTTAAGATCGCCGCGATGCGGGCGGCGCTGTCGGCAAGCGCCAGCTTCACCGCATCTTCGTTGGTGACATCGCGAAATACCAGCACCGCACCGACCACCACGCCGTCGCGGTCGCGGATCGGTGCGCAACTGTCGGCGATCGCGCATTCGCTGCCGTCGCGGGCGATCACGATGGTGTGGTTGGCCAGGCCCTGAATAGTGCCATGCGCGAGCGTGGACATCACCGGCACGGCGGCAGGTTCACGGGTGTCCTGATTGATGATGCGGAACACCTCTTCGACCGGGCGCCCGCAGGCGTCGGCGAAACGCCAGCCGGTCAGGCGTTCGGCCAGCGGATTCAAGCGCGTCACGCGGCCGCCGACATCGGTGGCGATTACCGCATCGCCGATCGAATTGAGCGTGACCGCCAGTCGGTCCTCGCTTTCCTGCAGGCGGTCGTTGGTGGTTTGCAACTGTTTGTTGGTGGCTTCCTGCACCGCGAGCAGTTGCCGGGTTTCGAGATGGACCAGATTGCGCAGGCGCAGTTGCGACTCGCGGTAAAAAATGTAGATGAACGCGCTGGCCAAGAGGAAGGTCAGCACGGCGGCGCCTACCAAAAAGGCGAACAGATTGTTCATGCGCGAGCGCAGGTCGGCATCGTGCTGGCTGAGCAGGGCACGTTCGCGCGCGATGAATCGGGCGGTTTCGCTGCCGATCGAATCCATCAATTGCTTGCCATGGACCGAGCCTATGAGCGTGAACACGGCGCCCGGGTCCATCTGCCCGCGCGCATCGATCGCGCTGGACATGTGCGCCAGTTTGGCGTCGATCAGCGGGCCCAGGGCGTCTAAGTGGGTGGTGGCGGCGCTGTCCTTGGTCTGCTGTCGCAATTCCCGCAGGTGGCCGCGAATACCGTCTTGCAGTGCCAGGTAGGGTTCGAGCAACTGTTGGTCGCCGAGCAGAATGTAGCTGCGCTGGCTGGTTTCGGCGTCCTTCAATTCGGACCATAATTCACCTGCGCGATCGATCAGGTTACCGGTGCGGTCACGCCCGGCGTTGCTCGTTACCAGCTGGTCGAAGATGCGCAACGAAGTCGCAACAGACAGCGTGACCAAGAGACCCATGCCGACAATCGCGAAAATCAGCCAGCGCGCGGCAAGCGATACCGCGCCCACGGCTTGCCGGCTGGGTTCGTTTTGTGTTGCGAGCATTACCATTTTCCTTGAAAGTGTTGCAGGGTTCCGGCACAGCGCGGCCACCCGGCTCGCCTTCCATCTGTGCCTGACTATACAGGCCGTGGTGCTCGCCTAGTCGCGCGCGAGCGCAAGGCCGCGAAGGCAGCATCACACCGCGCAGGACCAAGATTTACGTAATTGGCAAAATTGATCTGTGCGCTAACCAACATAGGAAGCGCCCGCACCCGGCCGGCGCGGCCTGACCCGGCGGGCAGGCGGGCGCCGCCCCGGGGCGCGAATTCGCAGGCGCGGCGCGCGCGATCGGTGCGCCAACGTACAGAGCGGCCCGCGTGGTCGGCGCACAGTGTGAACCATGATCGATTCCATGTTGGCGCAAGCATCGTCCTGGACCAAGGCGCCGACCGTGGCAGTCGCCGCGCTGCTTTTGGTGTGCGCCGGCGTCGCATGCGTGAGCGACAGTGCTTCGGTTGCCGCGCCGGCCGGCGCGGATGGATCGATTGCGTCGCCGGGGTGGGGCGGGCGCGGATCGGGCGAAGCGCTGGATGCCGGCGCCTGGCCGGACCAGCTAGCGCCCATCAACGCTGCGCCATCGATGAAACGGCGCTGCGGCGGTTGCGGCCTGGTTGTTTCGATGCGCGAAGGCGGCGCTGACGACGAATCCGCCGCCGCCGCGCCCGCCGACTTCGGCAGTCCATGGACGCTGATGGCGCCGGCGCGTTACACCTTCACTGTCAACCTGGCCGATGGGTCGCAGCACCGGATCAGCGACAGCAACCCGCTGGCATGGCGGATTGGCGAACGCGTGATGGTGATCGAGGGCGACCGCGGGCGGCAGGGCTCTGAGCATGCCGGGAAAGCGTGGCCTGCGCGCGGGGAGCGCGTCGCAAAGCAGTGAAAACGCGCGACAAATCGGGCGCACGCGCAGGCAAGGGTCGGCAATCGCTGCGAATCTCGCCCTTGGGGCATGGCGCTCCGGCTGCGCAGCGCGGTGTGCCTGGTGCCTTATGTGCGCGAGCATACAGACGGGCCGGGTTCCGGCAAATAAAGTATCGGTAATTCGGCGCGGACCGCCGAACTTGCGCGACGCTGGTTGCGCGACTGTGTAGGCCTGGTTTGGGTAAACACTGAATCAGTCAGTAGGAAACAAGTGTTGTGATCGGCATCGCACTGACTTGATGCAAGACCGCCGCTCGGAACACCGCGTTGCAGGGATTGATGCTGTGTTTTCCTGGCGCCCGTCGCCTCCCTTGACCCTGATATCAGAAACGCCTGACGCGAAAGGAACATGCAAATGAAAACGCAAACCTTTGGAACCGGCACGCTGCCGGTAGCCCTGATCTGGATCGCCGGAATTGCCGTTACGCTGTTTTGTGCGGCCGCTATCGCCGCG
>JAYTDE010000325.1:0-1881 GCA_043736195.1 Burkholderiales bacterium
TTCCGCAAAGCGAAGGCCACCGCGGCCGAGCGCGGCCAATCGCTGAAGGATTTCGTGACTGAAGCCTTGCGCGACAAGTTCGCCGCCGAAACCGATCGCCCGGTTGCCACCGAACCACTGTGGATGCAGGGCTTTGGCAAGCTCAAGCATCTGCACAAGGAAACTGTTCGGGTGCAAGGCGTGATCGACGAAGAGTTCGACGTCATAGAACCCGAGGATCGTCGTTGATCATCGACACCAACGCGCTATCGGCGTTTGTCGATGGCGATTCGGGTGTCGGGGATATCCTGCGTGCGCAGCGCCGCCCGGCGATCCCGGTGATCGTGCTCGGCGAATTTCGCTACGGCATCGCCGCATCAAGGCATCGCTTGGCCTATGAAGACTGGCTTCATGCCAACCTTCAGCTGTTCGACCTCCTGCCCGTCACCCTCGACACGACTGTGCCCTACGCCTTGCTGCGCGCCACACTCAAGAAATCAGGACGACCGATCCCGGCGAATGACGCATGGATCGCAGCACTTGCGTTGCAACACAGGTTGCCCATCTTGAGCCGTGATGAGCACTTCGATGCACTGCCTGACGTGTTGCGGATCGGCTGGTAAGAAATAGGGAACATGCGTCATCCCATTGTTTCGACGGCGAAGATTCCCGGCAGCGCGATTTTCGGCATGCCGATCATCGAGGCCAGCCAGGCGCGCACGGTGATCGTGGGCAAGCGCTCGATGGCCTCCGGTTACGCCGGTCTGGACAATGAGCTGTTCACCATGGACAAGACCATGATGGTCTTCGGCGACGCCAAGAAATGCCTGGAAGACATGGTCAAGGCGCTCGACGCACTTTAGGCTCTTTGGCCCGCGGAAAGAGGCTCGCATCGCGCGGGCTTTTTTTCGGCCAAAGCGCAGCGATCCGGATAATCCCGCATCGTCGCGGCGAGTTGCACTCAAGCCTGTCGCTCGAGGCCTTTCCCGTAAATTTGACAATCTGCGAGCATGCAGGTCAGTCTTGAATTGCCGACCACCTGCTCCAAGAGGTGAAAGCAGCCGCGACCGAGCACGGTCAGTCGCTGAAGAATTTCGCAACCGACGCGCTGCGCGACAAGCCGGCCAGACCGGCACCAGCCGGCAATGCGGCGAAGGATTGCGTCTCGATGCCGGGGACGGACAGGACCGCGATGAACAGAAGCAGTTTGAACATCACGTTCGCCCCGGCCTCGATGTAGCCGGCCAGGGTGGGATCGACCTTTTACGCGAGCAAGGTGCGACCGATGGCCGCGCGCAGCTATTTGCCGAGCAGGCCGAACACTTTTTGCGCCATACCGGTGGCGCTGCCGACCGGGTCCTTGCGAATCGCCTTTTCCTGTTCGGCGATCATCAGGAACAGGCCGTCGAGCGTCTTCTGCGTCACGTAGTTCCCGATCTTGGTCTGCTTCGCGTCCACCAGGCCCAGTTGCGCGCCCTGGCCGGCGAGCTTGTTGTACTTCTCGGCCAGGCCCACCTTGCTGGTCGCCTGGGTGACGATCGGCAGGAACTTCTGCGTGAGCTGCTCACTGGTGGCCTTGCGGAAGTAGTCGGTCGCCGCGGTATCGCCGCCGGTGAGGATGCCCTTTGCATCCTGCACGCTCATGCTCTTGACCGCCGCCACCAAGAGCGCCTTGCCTTCAGGCACCGCCTGCTCGGCGGCCCGGTTCATCGCGGTGACCAGCGCGTCCGCCTGTTTCTGCATGCCGAGCATGCGCATGCCGCTCTCGACGCGCTTCAAGGCGTCGGGCAGCGCAATCTTGACCTTGTCGTTGCCGAGAAAGCCATTTTCCACGCCCAGCTTGGACACGGCGGCAGCCGTACCCTGTGTCAATGCGTCCTTGAGGCCACCGACCGCATCGCC
>JAYTDE010000326.1:0-2613 GCA_043736195.1 Burkholderiales bacterium
CAAGGATGTGTTCGTCGGCCGCGACGTGCGCTCCTACAAGCGCGCCACCACTTCGCAGCGCAGCGTGCGCGCCGGCGGCAAGCACAACGATCTGGAAAATGTCGGCTATACCGCGCGGCACCACACGTTTTTCGAGATGCTCGGCAATTTCAGCTTTGGCGACTACTTCAAGCGCGACGCGATTCGCTACGCCTGGGAATTGCTGACTGCGGTTTATGGCTTGCCCAAGGACCGCCTGTGGGTCACTGTCTATCACGAGGACAACGAAGCGTTTGGCATATGGGCCGACGAGATCGGTGTGCCTCAAGAGCGCATCGTGCGCATCGGCGACAACAAGGGCGCCAGGTACGCTTCCGATAACTTCTGGCAAATGGCCGATACCGGACCTTGCGGTCCGTGCACCGAGATTTTCTACGACCATGGTTCCGGGGTCGCCGGCGGCCCGCCCGGTTCGCCGGACGCGGACGGCGATCGCTACATCGAGATCTGGAATCTGGTCTTCATGCAGTTCGACCGCCAGCCCGACGGCTCGATGCCGCGCCTGCCCAAGCCCTGCGTCGATACGGGCATGGGGCTGGAGCGCCTGGCTGCGGTGCTGCAGCATGTGCACAGCAACTACGAGATCGACCTGTTCCAGAGCCTGATTCGCGCCGCGGCGCGCGAGATCGGCACCGATGATCTGGTCCTGCCTTCGCTGCGGGTGATCGCCGATCACATCCGCGCCTGTTCGTTCCTCATCGTCGACGGGGTGATTCCATCGAATGACGGCCGCGGTTACGTACTGCGGCGCATCATCCGCCGCGCACTGCGCCATGGACACAAGCTGGAACAGGCCAAACCGTTCTTTCACAAGCTGGTGAAGGATCTGGTGCTGGTCATGGGCACGGCGTATCCCGAGCTGAGGGCCAACGCCAAACGGGTCGAGGCAACGCTCCTGGCTGAAGAGGAACGCTTCGCCGAGACCCTGGAACATGGCATGAAAATCCTCGAGGGCGCGCTGGCGCGCGAGGGCAACATGGTCGATGGCGAGACCGTATTCACGCTCTATGACACCTACGGATTTCCGGTCGACCTGACGGCCGACGTGGCGCGTGAACGCGGCAAGAGCATCGATATCGCCGGCTATGAAGCAGCGATGGACGAGCAGCGCAAGCTGGCGCGCGCCTCATCCAAATTCAAGATGGTGCACGGGGTCGATTACTCCGGTGTGCGTACCGCTTTCGAAGGCTATGACAAGCTCAAGCTTGAAGACTGCAAGGTGGTGGCGCTGTATATCGACGGTTCGGCGGTCAACGAACTGGGTAGCGGCGACGCCGGCATCGTGGTGCTTGACCGCACGCCGTTCTATGCCGAATCCGGCGGTCAGGTCGGCGATATCGGCGAGCTGCTGGCGCCAGGCGCCAGTTTCAATGTCGAGGATACGCAGAAGATCCAGGCCGAGGTGTTCGGTCATCACGGACGTCTGTCGGCCGGGGTGCTAAAACTGGGCGACAGCGTCAGCGCGCAGGTGGATGCCGATGCGCGCGCGCGTTCGGCGTGGAACCACTCGGCCACCCACCTGATGCATGCGGCATTGCGCTGCGTGCTGGGCGATCATGTGACGCAAAAAGGGTCGCTGGTCGACCCCGACAAGACACGTTTCGATTTCTCGCACGGCAAGCCGATGCTGGCGGCCGAAATCGCCGCCGTCGAAACCCTGGTCAATCGCGAAGTGCGTGCCAACGCGCCGGTCACCGCGCGCACCATGAAGCATGCGGAAGCGATCAAGGCCGGTGCGATGGCGCTGTTCGGCGAGAAGTATGGCGAAGAGGTGCGGGTCATCGGCATGGGCGAATTTTCGACCGAGCTGTGCGGCGGCACCCATGTGAGCCGCACCGGCGATATCGGCTTTTTCAAGATCACCAGTGAGACCGGGGTGGCCGCTGGCGTGCGCCGGGTCGAAGCGGTGACCGGCGCCGGCGCGATCGAGTACGTACAGTCGCAAGCGGCGCAACTCGCCGAGGCCGCCAGCGCGCTCAAGAGCTCGCCACAGGAGTTGCCCGCGCGCATTGCCCAGGTGCAGGATAGCGTGCGGGCGCTCGAGAAGGAACTGGCGCGGCTCAAAAGCAAGATGGCGTCCAGCCAGGGCGATGACCTGGCCAGCCAGGCGGTCGAGGTCAAGGGCATCATGGTATTGGCCGCCGCGCTCGACAACGCCGACGCCAAGACCCTGCGTGAAACGCTGGACAAATTGAAGGACAAGTTGAAGACCGCGGCGATCGTGCTGGGCAGTAGCGCGGACGGCAAGGTCAGCCTGATCGCCGGGGTGACGGCGGACGCCACCAGCCGCGTCAAGGCCGGCGATCTGGTCAACTTTGTGGCCGGTCAGGTGGGTGGCAAAGGTGGAGGGCGTCCCGACATGGCGCAGGCGGGCGGCACCGAACCTGGCAAGCTGCCAGCGGCATTGGCCGGGGTCAGGGCCTGGGTCGAAGGGCGCGTTTAGGCGGCAAGGCGCTGCTGTATTGGCCGGGTTGCCGCCGGGAAAGTATTGGAGGGTGTGGAATGGCACGACAAGCAATCAGAACCGTCTTGCTGGCCGCGACGTTAGGATGGTGCGGCACGCTGCACGCGCAG
>JAYTDE010000327.1:0-5602 GCA_043736195.1 Burkholderiales bacterium
GGGGCTGGATTCGAACCAGCGTACTCGTTAGAGGGCAGATTTACAGTCTGCTGCCATTAACCACTCGGCCACCCCACCGAAGCGAACCTCAAATTATCGTGGATTCCCGGCCTGGGGTCAAGCACCCCACGATTTTGGACGTGTCTGCCAAAGCGAGGAGATTCCTGAGTTAAATGAAGCACTTGGCGTGAACGCGGGGCAGACCCTACCCAACTGGACCAGAACCAAGTCGTTGCGGAATCGCAACAGACTGGCAATTTGGTTTGGCGCGAAAACCCGACCTTGGGCGGTTGTTGCGCTGCCCCGGCCCTAAAATCGGTTTATGAGCGCGCTTTCAATTCTCAATAAGGTTTTCGGCTACCCGGCGTTTCGGGATCGGCAAGCCGACATCATCGAGCATATCGCCGGCGGTGGCGACGCCCTGGTACTGATGCCGACTGGAGGCGGAAAATCCCTGTGTTATCAAGTACCTGCTCTGATGCGGACCGGCTGCGCAGTCGTGGTGTCACCGCTCATTGCCTTGATGCAGGATCAAGTGGCCGCCCTGACAGAGGCGGGCGTCGATGCGGCCGTGCTCAATTCGTCACTTGATGCCGCCGCCGCCGCCGCGGTGGAACGCAGGTTCGCCGCCGGATCACTGAGATTGCTTTATGTGGCTCCGGAACGTCTGATGACAGCGCGCTTCCTTGCCCTGCTTGAACGCTCGCAGATCGCGCTGTTCGCCATCGACGAAGCGCACTGCGTTTCGCAATGGGGGCACGATTTTCGCCCCGAGTACATCGAGTTGTCGGTACTGCATGAGCGCTTTCCTGCGGTGCCGCGGATCGCCCTTACCGCCACTGCGGACGAGATAACTCGGCGCGAGATCATCACCCGCCTCAAGCTAGAGGACGCCCGGATCTTTATTTCGAGCTTCGATCGTCCGAACATCCGCTACACGGTGGTTGAAAAGCAGGCTCCGCGCGACCAGCTGCTCGATTTCATCGAAAGCCGGCATGCGGGGGATTCCGGCATCGTCTACTGCCTTTCTCGCAAGAAGGTCGAGGAAACCGCGACCTGGCTTGGCGCGCGCGGCATCGATGCCCTGCCGTATCACGCCGGACTGGATGCGGCGGTACGGGCGCGCCACCAAACCCGTTTTGTCAACGGCGAAGGCATGGTGATGACTGCCACCATCGCGTTCGGCATGGGCATCGACAAACCCGACGTTCGCTTTGTTGCCCATCTCGATCTGCCCAAGAGCATCGAAGCCTATTATCAGGAAACCGGTCGCGCCGGCCGCGATGGACAGGCGGCGGATGCATGGATGGCCTACGGGCTGGCGGACGTGGTTCAGCAGCGCCGCATGATCGAGGAGTCGGAGGCCGACGACGCCTTCAAGCGGGTGTCGCGTGTCAAGCTCGATGCCTTGGTCGGTTTGGCTGAAACCGCCGGATGCCGCCGCGTGCGCCTGCTCGATTACTTCGGCGAAGCCAGCGAAGCTTGCGGCAATTGCGACAATTGCCTCACTCCGCCCACTGTCGTGGATGCGACCGAAGCCGCGCAAAAAGCCCTGTCGGCGGTGTTTCGCACCGGCCAGCGCTTTGGCGCGGTGCACCTGATCGACATCCTGCGCGGCAAGCCGACCGACCGCGTTCGCCAATTCGGGCATGACGCGCTCAAGACCTTCGGGGTTGGCGCCGACTGGAGCGAAACCCAATGGCGCTCGCTGTTCCGGCATCTGGTCGCCAGCGGTCATTTGATGGTCGACACCGAAGCCTACGGCGCGTTCAAGCTGAGCGCCACCGCGCGTGCAGTACTCAAGGGGGAAACACCGGTCGCGTTGCGCGAGCAAGCCCCTGAAACGCAGCCAAAGCGGCGCCGACCAAAGTCCGGCACAACTACCCAGAACCCGCGTCCGGCGGATGCGGGCGGCGTCGGATTGCTCGCCAAGTTGCGCGCCTGGCGCTTGGCCACCGCCCAATTGCATGGCGTTCCCGCGTTCGTGATCTTTCACGACAGCACCTTGGCCGAAATCGCCCACCGCATCCCGCGCAGTCTCGATGAACTCAGCGAGATACCGGGCATCGGCGCGAAAAAGCTCGAACGCTACGGTAGTGAACTGCTGGAGCTGGCGCGTTGAGCGGTCAATCCGGCGGTCCGCAGAAGATGACGGCCGCAAGACTTACGCGCGACGCTCGATCAGCCGCGCCACTTTCGCAGCATGGACCATTGAAAAGCGGGCGACTAAACCAAAGTTTTAAGGGTTTTCCCGCAAGAATTGATTTACAGCCCGCGCTTGTATTGCGCACTCGCATATAACCGGCCAAAATCTCCCCCGCGGCATTGTTGCAAACAAAACATACCTTCTGGCGACTGCAGTCGCACCGGGGAACCTGGAGACAGACATGCTCGGTACTCGATTCCACAGCGCAGGATTTGCACCACAGACGGCCGGTAGTACGGGCCTTGCACGCGGCGACACCGTAGCGGCAATGTTCTGGGATGGTGTGGCGCGCCGTGGCAATCAGGTGGCGTTGCGGCAGAAGGATTTCGGCATCTGGAAACCAATGTCCTGGACCGCGATCGGCGAGATCGTGCGTGAAGTGGCGATGGGGCTTTCGGCCCTGGGCTACCAACCCGGCGAAGTCGCGTCGGTGCTGTCCAACACCAACCGCGAATGGGTCTATGCCGACTTGGGCGCCCTTTCCGCGGGCGGCGTGGTCAACGGAATTTATCCGACTGACGCATCAACGCAAGTCCAATACCTGTGCGCGGACTCGTCCTCGGTTTACCTGTTCGTCGAGGATGAAGAGCAACTCGACAAGGCGCTGGAGGTTCGCGCCAGTCTGCCGCTGTTGCGCAAAATCATCGTGTTCGACATGGAAGGTCTGCGCGAGCTGGATGATCCGCAAGTCATGAGTTTCGAGGACCTGCGCAGTCTGGGACGCGCGCACCACGCCGCGCATCCGGGCATGCTTGAAGAACGCGTCAAATCGCGCAAGCCGGAAGATCTGGCGATCCTGGTGTACACCTCGGGCACCACCGGCAAACCCAAGGGCGCGATGATCTCGCACCGCAACATCATCTATACCTGCCATGCCTACAACGACTTCGCGCCGCAAAGCGACAGCGACGAGCGCATGGCCTTTCTGCCCTTGTGCCACATCGCGGAGCGCATGGGCGGCGAGTACTTTCCGCTGATGACCGGCAGCATCATCAATTTCGTCGAAAACCCGGACACCGTGCCGGAGAACGTGCGCGAAATCCAGCCCACAACATTCACCGCCGTACCGCGGGTATGGGAAAAATTTTACTCAAGCGTGCTCATCCGTATTCGTGAATCAACCAAATCGCAACAGGCTGCCTACGCCTGGGCCATTGGCGTCGGCTTGAAGCGCGCAAAGTTGATCGAGGAAGGCAAACCGGTACCTGCCGGGCTGGACATCATGTTCAAGTTGGCGCGGTTTTTCGTGCTCGACAACATCCGGCGCATGATCGGCGTGCACCGCGCGCGTTTCCTGTTGACCGGCGCGGCGCCGATCGCGCCGGATCTGGTGCGCTGGTACATGGCTTTGGGCCTCAACATGGTCGAGGTATGGGGCATGACCGAAAGTTGCGGTGCGGTCACCTCCAACCCGGTCGAACGGATCAAGCCCGGCTCGATCGGCATTGCCACCCGCCATGCCGAGGTCAAGGTTTCTGCTGAAGGCGAGTTGCTGGTCAAGGGCGACAGCGTTTTCATGGGGTACCTGAACCTGCCGGAGAAAACGGCCGAGACTATCCGCGATGGCTGGCTGTACACCGGCGACGTCGGTCGCGTTGATAGCGACGGTTACTTCTACATCACCGACCGCATGAAGGACATCATCATCACCGCGGGCGGCAAGAACATCACCCCTTCCGAACTCGAAAACCAGCTCAAGTTCAGCCCGTACATCACCGACACGGTGGTCATCGGCGACAAGCGCGCATTCCTTTCATGCCTGGTGATGATCGACCATGAAAATGTCGAGCAATGGGCGCAGGAGCACTCGATTCCGTTTTCCGATTACAAGAACCTTACACGCCGCCCTGAAGTGATCAACCTGATCGGCGAGGAGGTCGAGAAGGTCAACAAATTATTTGCGCGTGTCGAGCAGATCAAGCAGTTCCGTCTGATCGAAAACAAACTGACCCCGGAAGACGAGGAACTTACCCCGACCATGAAGCTCAAGCGCAAACTGGTCGGCGAGAAGTATCGCGACCTGATTGAATCCATGTATTCCACCCAGGCCGCTTGACGGTCGACGCACGCATTTCAGCAGTTCACTTTTTTAATCACCAACCGGAGACATCATGAAAGCCAGATTGATAGCCACCACCCTCGCGGCCGCCTTAGCCGCGAGCGGCGTGCTTGCACAAACCCAGGGCGTGACCAAGGACGAGATCCTGGTAGGCACGATTCAGGATCTGTCCGGCCCGATCGCCGCCTTCGGCAAATCGGCGCGCAACGGCATGCAGTTGCGTGCCGACGAAATCAATGAACAGGGCGGCCTCAGCGGTCGCAAGATCAAGCTGATTGTCGAAGACTCGGGCTACGATCCGAAGAAGGCGGTATTGGCGGCACAGAAACTGGCGCAACGCGACAAGATTTTCGTGACCGCGGGCAACATCGGCACGCCGATTGCCATGGCAACCATGCCGATTTTTTTCGAGAAGAACATCCCGCACCTGTTTCCGTTGACCGCAGCGCGCCAGATGTACGACCCCTTGCACAAACTCAAGTACTCGTTTGCCGCCACCTACTTTGACCAGGTGCGCGCCGGCATCAAGTACCTGACCAAAACCAAGGCTGACCGCAAGTGGTGCATCATCTATCAGGATGACGACTTCGGCGCCGAGGTACTGGCCGGCGCGGAAGCGGGTCTGAAGGAACAGGGCAAGACCCTCACCGAGAAAACCAGCTACAAGCGCGGCTCGACCGATTTCTCCTCGCAAGTGGCGCGCATGAAAGGCTCCAACTGCGACACCGTGGTGATGGGCACCATCATCCGTGAAACAGTCGGCACGCTGGCGGAAGCCAAGAAAACCGGCTTGAATGCCGACTTCATCGGCACCTCGGCTGCCTATACCCACCTGATCCACCGCCTCGGCGGCCCGGTTGCGAACGGCTTCATCGCCGCCCACACGGTCGCGCATCCTTATCTCGACGACGCAGCGCAGAACGTGCGTTTCTGGGCCTCCAAGTACAAGACCAAGTTCAACGAGGATCCGGACGTGTTTTCGGCCTATGGTTATGTGATCATGGACAACGTGATTGCGGCGCTGGCCAAAACCGGCAAGAACTTGACCACCGACAACTTCATCAAGGCGCTTGATTCCCTTTCAGTGCCGGCCGACATGTTCGGTGGCGACGCGATGAACTTCACGCCCACCAAGCACCTGGGCTCCAACAAATCGCGCCTGTCGCAAATCAAGGACGGCAAATGGACCGTCATCACACCCTACGTCGAGCCCTGAACAGGTTCATTCGCGCATTCAAAAAGCCCGCCTTCCGGCGGGTTTTTTTTGCCCATCAACCACTCTTGTGCCCGCCTTTGGGTGGCGCCGCATGCGGCTCTTGCCCATGATGATCAGCGTG
>JAYTDE010000328.1:0-5382 GCA_043736195.1 Burkholderiales bacterium
TGGTGTGCTCGATCTCGCGCTCGAAGAATTCGCACAGCGCCTTCTTGCTCATGAACATGCTGTCGATCACCTCGCCTTCGAGCAGCGACACCTTGGGCCGCAGCACGATGGTCTTGCCGCTCTTGGTCATAAGGTCCATGCGCACGTCGCAGGCATGCGAAAGGGTCATCGATTTCTCGCCGTGATAGAAGTCGCCGGCATGCATGTGCGAGACGTGGGTGCGCGAGGCCGGATTCCACTCGGCCATCGAATGCGGGTTCTTCTGCGCGTAGCGCTTCACCGCGGCAGGCGCACGGCGGTCGGAGTTGCCTTCACGCAGCACCGGGTTGACCGCACTGCCCAGGGCTTTCGAATAGCGCGCACGGGCATCCTTGTCGGCATCGGTCTTGGGATCTTCCGGGTAGTCGGGAATCTGGTAGCCGCGCGACTGCAGTTCCTTGATCACCGCAGCCAGTTGCGGCACCGAGGCACTGATATTGGGCAACTTGATGATGTTGGTGCCGGCCACCAGGGTCAGCTGGCCGAGTTCGGCCAGGTTGTCCGGTACTTTCTGCTCGGCCGGTAACAAATCGGTAAATGCGGCCAGCACACGCGCCGACAGCGAAATGTCACTCTCGGCGATTTCGATGCCGGCAGGGGCGGCGAAGGCACGGATCACCGGCAGCAGCGAATAGGTGGCCAGGCGCGGGGCTTCGTCGGTCAGGGTGTAGATGATTTTCGATTTCGATGCGGGCATGGGGATACTTCCGGCTAAATGGGTTGATCAGGGTCAAAACAAGCGCGCAAGCGGGCACTCTGAGGCGTCACGGGGGTGCAGCGACGGACAAACCCGGTATTTTCGCGCAATCAGGTCGGCGGCGCTGAGGCCTTGAAGGCCGGCACTGCGGCGGCGAATCGGTCGAGCCAGGCAACCATCGCAGGATGGCCGTCGCGCCAGCGGCCGGCATGCCGAAAATCCATGTAGCCAAGCGCCGCTGCCAGGGTCAGGTGGCCATAGTCGGGATGATCCTTCCAGGCCGGCGGGGCGGACTCGAGATGCCCGAGCGTACGGTCGATCTTCGACTGCAGCCGCTGCACCCAGGACTCCACCCGCATGTTTTCGGGGCGATAGCGCCCTTCGTAGACTTGCAGCAGCGCCTGCTCGATCAAGCCGTCACCCAGCGAGCCCAGGGTCAGCGTGCGCCAGCGTTCCGGCCCGCTCTTCGGCACCAGGATCGGGCCGGAGCCTACGCTGTCCAGATACTCGCAAATGACATGGCTGTCGTGAATCGTGTCGCCGTTGTCGAGCACCAGTGCGGGAATGCGCCCCAGCGGATTGGCGGCGTTGAGGTTGGCGTCGCCCTTGGTGGCGTCGACCGGCATCGCCTGGACCTGGCTGCCGAGATTCTTGATGGCGATGGTCATCGTGACCTTGCGGCCAAACGGCGAGGCGGGGCTGGACATCAGTTTCATGGCGGCTTCTTGGATTTTTTGCGGGACGAAAGTATGTCACGAATCGTTGTCGGTCACGACCGATGTACCTGGCGCAAGCCCGGCCCGGGCGAGCACCGCACGCACGTGCGCCCGTCGGCCTGCGTTCGTTGGTATGCTTGGCACCGCCTGTCTTTCCGGAACCCTCCCGATGTCGACACCACTTGAATTCCGCAGCCTGACCGAGCTTGGCGCGGGCCTTGCGCGCGGCGACTTTTCCTCGCGCGAACTGGTTGCGCACTACCTGGACCGCATTGCGCGCGCCAACGGCAAGTTGAATGCCTATGCCGAGGTGTACGACCAGGCGGCACTGGCCGCGGCGGAGGCGGCCGACCGGCTGCGGGCAAACGCTTGGCCGCGCGGGCCGCTGCACGGACTGCCGATCGCGGTCAAGGACCTGTGCGACATCGAAGGGCGCATCGGCACGCTCGGCTCGAAGCATTTCGCCACGCGGCGCGGGACGGTGACCTCGACGGTGGTGCAGCGCCTGCAGGCAGCCGGCATGATCATCCTGGGCAAGGCGCAAATGGTGGAGTTCGCCTTCGGCGGGTATGGCACCAATCCGCTGTGCGGAACGCCATGGAATCCCTGGGATCTGGAAACCCAGCGCGTGCCGGGCGGCTCCAGCAGCGGCTCGGCCGTGGCGGTGGCGGCCGGCCTGGCGCCGGCGGCGATCGGTTCGGACACCGGTGGCTCGGTGCGCATTCCGGCTGCCTTCAACGGCATCGTCGGCTTGAAAACCACCTTCGGCCTGATCAGCTTGCACGGTTGCTTCCCCTTGTCGACCACGCTCGACTCGATCGGCCCGATGACGCGCACGGTTGAAGACAGCGCGCTTCTGCTGGCCGTGCTGGCGGGCCATGACCCGCTCGATCCGCATACCCATGGCAGGCCCGCGGTGACCCTGCCGGATTTTGCCAATCCGCAACCGCGCGGCTTGCGCATCAGCGTCTTGCCCGAGGCGCAGTTTCCCGCTGGTGTCGAAGATGTCGCGCGCGACGCGTGCCGGGCAGCGGCAGCTACTTTTCGCGACCTGGGTGCGTTGGTCACCGAGCGCGCATTCCCGCTGGATTTCGACGAACTCGTCGCGCGCAATGGCCAGCTCATTGCCGCAGAGGCCTATTGTGTGCATCGCGCCTATACAGGCGACGATCAAGTGCCGCTGGGCGCCGCGGTACGGGCCCGCCTCATGAGCGGTAAAGCAATCAGCGCAGCCGATTACATCGAAGCGCGCGGGCACCAGCGTGCCGCCGCCGCCCTGTTCGCCGATTGGATGGAGGACTGCGACGCGCTTCTCACCCCCGCGCTGCCCTACGCGGCGATCCCGCTTGCCGAAGTCGATGAGCAACGCTCGCCGGCTGTTTTCACGCGCGCCGGCAACTACACCGGTGCCTGCGGGCTGGCGCTGCCGGCCGGATTCACAGCGGGCGGTCTGCCCCTGGGCATTCAGTTGCTGTGCAAGCCGTTCGCCGAGAAAACGCTGCTGCGCCTGGGGGGCGCGTTCGAAAAGGCAACTGGCTGGAATCGGCGCACGCCGGATCTGGGCAGCATTTTCGGCTGATCGCGCGCGCCGCGCGGCGCTGTCATATCATCGCGGGTTGCAGGCAGGACTTGGTTTTTCCACACCATCAGGGAGACTCATCGTGCGTCGAATCGGAATTCTGTTTGCGATGTTGTGGGTTGCCGCCGCCTCGGCGCAGACCTATCCGTCGCGCACCGTCACCATCATCGTGCCGTATCCGCCGGGCGGGCTGATCGATCTGGTGGCGCGCATCGTGCAGCCGCAACTGCAGGCCGAGCTGGGGCAGGCGGTGGTGATCGAGAACCGCTCCGGCGCCGGCGGCAACATCGGCGCCGAAGCGGTGGCGCGCGCCGCGCCGGACGGGCACACCGTGTTGCTGGGCAACCCCTCGCTTGCCATCAGCCCGCTGATCTACAAGCAATTGAATTACCGGCCGCAGGACGACCTGGCCTACGTCGGCCAGTTCGGCACCGTACCCAACGTGCTGCTGGTCAATCCGACCTTGCCGGTCAATTCGGTGAAGGAACTCATCGCCCATGTGAAACGCAATCCGGGCCGACTCAACTATGCCTCGAACGGGTTTGGCACGTCGCCCCAAATGTCGATGGAGCTGTTCAAGGCCATGACCGATACCTTCATCGTGCACATCCCGTTTCGCGGTTCGGGCCCGGCGGTGGCTTCGCTCTTGGCGGGCGAAACGCAGATGATGTTCGACAACCTGCCGCCGGTGATCCCGCAGATCAAGGCCGGCAAGATGCGGGCGCTGGCGGTGACCAGCCTGAAACGTTCGCCGGCGATGCCGGAGCTGCCCACGCTCGACGAGGCAGGCATGAAGGGCTACGACGTGACCGCCTGGTTCGGCCTCAACGTGGCGGCCGCGACGCCGCGCGAAGTCGTGGCAAGACTCAATGCCGCCCTCAACCGGGCCACGGCGGAAGCGAAAACCCGCGAGCAGCTCGAGTCGCGCGGCGCCACCGTGATTCAGGGCACGCCCGAGGCGTTCCGCTCGTTCGTTACGGCCGAAGTCGCCAAATGGGCGCCGATCGTCAAGCGTGCGGGTGTGGTGGCGGAGTAGACCACCCCGCCACGCGGGCGCCTGGATTCAGGGTTTCCTCAGGTCGGCAGCAGGCCGTAAATGTCGCGCGCCGCCTCAGGTGACACCAGCCCGGCCACAAGGTCGGCTTCGACCAAGCGCCGGTCGCGCGTGAGTGGGTCGCCGTAGCCGCCACCGCCGGCCTCGAAGGTGGTGAAGGTGTCGCCGGGCTGCAGCAGGTGGCGCCCCTTGGGCGCGGCAGGCAGGTCGTTGATGAAGTATTCGCGCAAGCGTCCCGCCTTGCCGCCATGAAACCCCCTGGCCGGAAATTCGGTGCGCAGCCCGAGAAATGCCAGCGTCAATGGATGGCCGGAATCGTTGCGAAAGCGGACTTCCTGGCCGACCCCGCCGCGTGCTGCGCCGGCGCCGCCGGAATCGGTCAAGAGCGCGCGCTTTTCGACCGTGATGTTGGTCAGGTTCTCCCAGATTTCGGCCGGTACCACCATCATGTTGGAAGGGCCCGGCAGGGTTGGCGCGCCGTCGTGACCCAGCATCGCGCCCCAGCCGCCGGCTAAGAAGAAGAGGCTGGTGAAGCTGCTGCCTGCGCGGTTGGTGCCGTGCACATTGAAGATATTCATCATGCCCAGGTCGGCGATCACCCGCTCCGGCAGGGCATCGGCGAAGGCCCCCATCAGGAGCGGCAGGATGAAATGGCCGACCGCGTGGCGCCCGCCGGTGGGCATGATGGGCGAATAGCGCCGCGCGTAGGCCGCCTTGAACAAGGCCGGCAGTTCGGCCAGGATCGCGGCAGTCGCGGCAGCCGGCGGGGTCACCTCGACATCGTGCCCTTGGCCTGCGAAGCGCATGTCCAGGCTCCTCATGACGCTAATGTCGGCGGCGGGGACGCCGGCTGCCAACAGAACTTCGCTGGCCTCGGCGGTAAGCGGGGCGAAGATGGCGTCGAAATCGGCGCCATCGAGCGTGGCCAGCGGCTGCCTAAGCGAGCGCATGGTCTCGAATGCCAGCGGGCTCACCAGCAGACCCAGCGCCGAGAAAACGCCGGCGCCGAGCGGAAAGATGACGCGCTTGATGCGCAGCTTGCGGGCGATGCGCGCGGCGTGGGTCGGGCCGGCGCCGCCGAAGGCGAGCATGGTGCACTGGCGATGATCGAAGCCCAGTTCGGCGGCGTGGGTGCGAAAGGTGCGCGCGCAATCCTCGTTGATGATCTCGTGGATGCCCCAGGCCGCGCGCGCGGTGACCATGCCGAGCGGGCTGCCGATGGTGTCGGCGATCGCCTTTGCGGCCAATGCCGGGTCCAGGCGCATGGCGCCGCCCAGGAAGAAGCCGGGATCGAGGC
>JAYTDE010000329.1:0-2366 GCA_043736195.1 Burkholderiales bacterium
GCCACCATGTCGCGAATCGAGAATCTTGGGAACGCCAGACCCGGCTGCAAGACCGAATTCGAGGGCGATGTGGATAGCCCATTGCCGATCGCATCCACAGCGATGATCGCCAGCCGTGCAGGATCGAGGGCGCGCCCGCTGCCGATCAGGAAGTCGAGCCGATGGTGGGTGCTGGAAATCGCCGACAGGGCCAGCACCGCATTGGAACGGGCGGCGTCCAGTTCACCATGAATGACGTAGGAAAGCGAGAAGTCACGTATCACCGCACCGTTCTCGAGCGCGAAGTCACCCAGTGAAAGCGTCTGGTGCGGTCGGTCGATCCAGCCTGCCTGCAAGGGCGGATGCATCAGACGGGAAACTCGACCACCGCACGCACGATCTCGCCGCGGCGCATGGCGTCGAAGCCTTCATTGATGCGATCCAGCGGCAGCCGCATTGAAATCAGTTCATCGAGCTTCAACTTGCCGTCAAGATAGGCCTGCGCCAGCCAGGGGAAATCGCGGCGCGGCCGCGCGCCGCCGTAGCTGGAGCGCACGATGCGCTTCTCACCCATCATCGAGCCGAAGCGCAGGCTGACTTTCTGATTCACCTGGGTTTTGCCCAGGATCACCATCTGCCCGCCAGGGCGCGTGATTTCCAGACCCAGTTGCAGCGTGGCTTCGCTGCCGGCGCATTCGAACACGTAGTCGGCGCCGCGGCCGGCGCTCAATGCCTTGACCTGCGCGATCTCGTCGCCCGTACCGGTGGTGATGAAGTGCGTGGCGCCGAAGGTGCGGGCCAGGGTTTCGCGCATGGGATCGCGATCGATCGCGATCACCCATGCGGCCTGTTCGAGCACAGCGCCCTGCAGCGCATTCAGGCCGACTGCTCCGCAGCCAATGACCGCAACGGTGGCGCCAGCCTCGACCCGCGCCATGCGCGACACCGCGCCAACGCCGGTCATCACGCCGCAGCCAATCAGGCAGGCACGGTCGAAAGGAATCGCCTCCGGCACCCGGATCGCGCCCGACTCCGGCACCACGCAGTATTCGCCATGCGAGGACATCACCGAAAAATGATGCAGTTTGGCGCCGCCAAGAAAATAGCGCCCTTCGCCGTCCAGCAGGTTCCCGGCCGGCTGATGGCGGGTGAACGGCTCGCACAGGATCGGCTGGTCGCGTTCGCAGTAAAAACAGTGGCCGCAATGCGGGTTCCACGAGCACACCACATGGTCGCCCGGCTTGACCTGGGTGACTTCCGCCCCGACCCGTTCGACCACGCCGGCGCCTTCGTGCCCCAGCACGATCGGCAGCGGATAGGCGAGCGAGCCCTGCATGACTTCGAGATCGGTATGGCACAAGCCACTGGCACGCACCCGCACCAGCACGTCGGTGGCTTTAAGGCGACCAAGTTCCACCGTTTCGATCGCCAGTGGTTGCCCGACCGCATGCAGCACCGCGGCGCGGAACTTCATCCAAGCGCCTTTCCATACATCAGGTTCGGCAGCCACAGCGTGATCTGCGGGAACAGGGTCAACAGCAAGAGAACCACCAGCATCGCGCCGAGAAACGGCAGCACTTCCATCGTGTAATCCTCCATCGGCACGCGCAGCACCTGCGAGCTGATGAACATCATCTGCCCCACCGGCGGCGTGACACCCGCGATGGTCAGGTTGGTGACCATCACGATGCCGAAATGCACCGGGTCGACGTTCAGCTTGACTAAGATAGGCACGAAGATCGGTGTCAGGATGATCAGCGCCGAGGTGCCTTCAACCGCCGTGCCCAGCACGATCAGCAACACATTGATCAGCAGCAGCAACGTCACCGGATCCTTGGTCAGCGACACCAGCCAGGCCGCCATTTGCGGTGGAATCCGCTCCCAGGCCAGGTAAAAACCGAAGGCGGAAGCCGCGCAGATCATCAGCATCACCGAGCTGGTATCGAGCGCGGTTTCCTTCATCACGCGCGGCAGGTCGGAGAGCTTCAGGCTCTTGTAGGCGAACATGCCGACTGCGATCACATACAGCACCGTGATGGCGCCGGCCTCAGTCGGCGTGAAGATGCCGTAACGAATGCCGACGATGATGAAAACCGGGATCGACAGCGCCCACAGCGCGTCGCGAAAGCTGCGGCCGAGCACCACCATGCCGGCGAACTCGCGCCGCAGCGGAGAATAGCCGCGCTTTTTCGAAATGAACCAGGTCACGATCATCAGTGAAGCCGCCAGCATGAGGCCCGGCATGATGCCGCCGATGAACAGGCGCCCGACCGACACATCGGCGATATAGCCATAGATGATGAGGCCGATCGAGGGCGGAATCAGCGCGGTGATGATGGCGGCGCAAGAGGTGATCACCGCGGCGAAGGCCGGGCTGTAGTTGGCCT
>JAYTDE010000330.1:0-4504 GCA_043736195.1 Burkholderiales bacterium
GCCCGCGCCGTGCGTGCTGTTGCATGGTCGCTGGAACGTGCAGGGGCTTTCCGCCGGCACCGGTGGAGCATCGGCGCGCCGGCGCATCGACGCACTGAAGGCAGAACTCCTGAAGCACGGCAAAGCCGCCGATACGGCGTGGAACCTGACGCACGCCACCGCGATGGATCATGTCGGCGCGCTCATGCTTTGGCAGGCTTGGGGCGGGCGCGAACCGAAAAATCTCATTCTCGATCCACAGCACCGCATGCTGTTCGAGAATTTCCGGCAAATGCAGGCGATTCCCGCGCATCCAATCCGTTTCGATCCGCTCGGCACCCTGGTTGCGATCGGCAACGAGACCCAGCGCTTCATGGAACACCTGTCCGGCTTCGTGCGCCTGCTGGGACAGGTCATGCTCGACCTCGGACGCTTCGCCGCACGACCGCAGGCAGGCCCCTGGCGCGAGATCTCGGCCAACCTGTATCGCTCGGGCGCGCAGGCACTGGGCATCACCGCGCTGGTGGGCTTCCTGATCGGCATCGTGCTGTCTTACCTGTCGGCCAAGCAACTCAAGCAATTCGGCGCTGACGTCTTCATCGTCGATCTGCTGGGCGTAGCCATCATCCGCGAGCTGGGTCCGGTGCTGGCGGCGATCCTGGTGGCCGGCCGCTCCGGGTCGGCCATGACCGCGTCACTGGGCGTCATGCGCGTGACCGAGGAGCTCGACGCGCTCACCGTGATGGGCATTCCGCAGGGCTTCCGCTTGATCATGCCCAAGGTGGTGGCGCTGGCGATCGCCCTGCCGCTCCTGATCCTGTGGACCGACGTGGTGTCGCTCCTGGGCGGCATGGTGGCGGCCAAAATCCAGCTCGACCTTTCGATGTCGTACTTCTTCAACGCCCTGCCCAACGCGGTGAAGATCGCCAATTTGTGGATCGGCCTGGGCAAGGGCATCGTGTTCGGCGCGCTCATCGCCCTGGTGTCGTGTCATTTCGGCTTGCGCATCGAGCCCAATACCGAAAGCCTGGGGCGCGGCACCACCAGCGCGGTGGTGTCCTCGATCACGGTGGTGATCTTGGCCGATGCGGTATTCGCCATCGCGTTCTCGAACGTCGGCATATGAGTACCCACGGAGCAGCCCCCGCGCTGCGCAATGACGAGTACATCATTCAGATCGAGGGGCTGTGGACCAAGTTCGGCGAATTCGTGGTGCATCGCGGCGTCGATCTCAAGGTGCGCAGCGGCGAAATCCTTGCCCTGGTTGGCGGCTCCGGCTCGGGCAAGACCACGCTGTTGCGCCAGATGCTGGGTCTGGAAACGCCGCACCAGGGCAGCGTATCGATCTTCGGGCAGCGCCTGGATTCCTCCGACCGCGCCGCCCTGCAGGCCCTGCGCAACCGCTGGGGCGTGCTGTTCCAGGAAGGCGCGCTGTACTCGGCGCTGCCGGTATTCGACAACATCGCCCTGCCACTGCGCGAGCTCAAGTGCTTCGACGAACACCTGATCCGCGACATCGTGCTGCTCAAGCTGCAGATGGTCGGCATCGAGCCGCGTCATGCCTCCAAGATGCCGGCCGACCTCTCCGGCGGCATGGTCAAGCGCATCGCCCTGGCGCGTGCGCTGGCGCTTGAGCCCGAATTGGTGTTTCTCGACGAACCCACCGCCGGACTCGATCCCGATCGCTCCGATTCCTTCGTCGCCCTGATTCGCGCGTTGCATCGCGAGCTCAAGCTCACCGTGGTGATGGTCACCCACGATCTCGATACCCTGTTCGAACTGACCACCTGCGTGGCGGTACTGGCGGACCAGAAAGTGATCGCGGTAGGTCCGGTGCGCGAAGTGATCGCCATTCCGCATCCGTTCATCAAGACATTTTTCCTGGGTGAACGCGCACAGCGCGCCATCGAGGTGATTCGCGATTATCCTTTTGTCGTATAAGATGAAAATCCTTGCTTTCGCGCCAGTCTCGCCGCTTTCGCCGAACCACCGGGCGCAACCGGGATGAGATCGAAAGCAAGCGCGCACATCGCATACATAAACCATGGAAAACCGCTCTCACGCACTCTTAGCCGGCATATTCACGGTACTGCTGACCATCGGCATCGTGGCCGCCGCCATGTGGCTCAACCGCGACACCCAGGAACGCCTGCCCTATGTGCTCGCCACCAGCGGCACGGTGGCAGGCCTGAACCCGCAGGCCGCGGTTCGCTACCGCGGCATGGAAGTCGGCAAGGTGGAGGCGATCGAATTCGACCGCGACAACCCTGGACAGATCCTGGTGCGTATCGGCGTCTTGCCCACCACCCCGATGACGACCGCCACTTTCGCGGAGCTTGGCATGCAGGGTCTGACTGGCCTGGCATACGTGCAACTCGATACTGATCCCAAGGTGCGGGACGCAAAGCCTTTGCCCTCGAGTGCACAGGCGCCCGCGCGCCTGACGATCCGGCCCTCGATGTTCGACCGTTTCAGCCTTTCCGGCGAAGACCTGATCGTGCGCGCGGCCACCGCCATAGACCAGGTCAGCAAGCTTTTGGGCGACGACAACCAGAAACTGCTGGTGCAGTCGCTCAGCGGCGTGCAGACCGTGTCGCTGCGCCTCGGGCAACTTGCCGACGAAGTCAAACCCGTCGCCGGCGCGCTGACCGCATTGGCCAATGACAGTCGCCGTGCGATCGCCGGCGTCGCACCGCTCTTGCTGCGTGCCGATGAAACGCTGCTCTCCTTCGGCAAGCTGTCGACCGAATTTGCGCGCCGACTCGATGTGCTCGACCGCGCGGCTTCGAGTGCCGAGCAAGTCGGCCAGGCCGCCGGCAGTTTCGAAGGCCAGTCGCTGCCGCGCATCAACACCTTGCTGGACAACGCGGATCGCAGTGCGCGCACGCTTGAACGGGTGGCTGATCGCCTGGGCGAAGAACCGACCAGCGTGCTGTTCGGTCCGCAACCGGGCAAGCCGGGACCTGGCGAAACCGGGTTTTCGCCACCGACAGGGGGCACAAAATGACCTGCCGGCCTGGCCCCATTCTTCAGCTGCTGCGCTGCGCGATCGCCGGCGGCACGTGTGCGACCCTGCTTGCAGCCTGTTCGATAGGTCCCAGGCCGCAGGCGCCGATCGGCGTCTGGGACTTCGGCCCCCCGTCAGCCTCGCCCGCACGCCTGAGCATCAAGGCGCTGGGCACGGTCGAGGTGGTGGCGCCGCGCTGGATCGACAGTGTGAACACGCATTACCGGCTGGGCTATGCCAACCCGGCACAACCGATGGCCTACAGCCAGACGCGCTGGGTCATGCCGCCGCCGATCCTCATCGATGCCCGTCTGCGCGAGCGCCTGGTGGCGGGCGGTGCGCTGCTCGGTGGCGCCGGGCCTGCGCTACGCATCGAACTCGATGAATTCGCCCAGACCTTCGATAGCGACAAATCCAGCCGCGCGGTACTGCGCGCGCGTGCCACCTTGAGTTCCGGGCGCGAGGTATTGCGCCAGCGCCCGTTCGTCATCGAAGTAGCGGCGCCCACGGCAGACGGGCCGGGCGGTGCCGCGGCACTCGCGCGCGCCGCCGACCGCCTGATCGAAGCGGTGCTTGACTGGGCCGGGGGCGCATAATGCCGCGCAGACAGGGTTCGCCGCTGGCGCGCGAACTCTGTACGGTGTACCTGTTGCTGATCGTGTACGCCACACTGCATCCGTTCAGCGGCTGGCGCGATCGCGGTTTCTCGCCGTTCGCCTGGGCCGAGGCCTGGCCCAAACCGATCCTGCCGTTCGACCTCTGGCTCAACACCGCGGCGTATTTTCCTCTCGGGGCGCTGGTAGTCTGGGCGGTCTATCCCGCGCTTCGCTTGGGGCATGCCGTCGTACTTGCAGTCGTGGTCGGCGCATGCCTGTGCGGCACGCTCGAATCCCTGCAAACCTACATGCCGAGCCGCACGCCTTCGCTGGCCGATGCGGCGACCAACACCGCCGGCGCATTGGCCGGCGCATTGTGGGGCGCACTGGTGATCGCCGTGTTTGGGCGCGGCCTCCTGGCACGCGCCTTCGAACGCTGGTTTGCGGATACACCTGACCGTGCGCGCGCCCTGATCCTGGCAGGACTGTGGCTGTTTGCCCTGCTTTTCCCGCAAAGCATCCTGTTCGGGCACGGCAGCCTCCTGGCATACATGGGTCCGATTTCAGGCTACCCGTTCACCCCGGCCGAATTCAGCCGGGTCGAGTCGGCGGTGACCGCGGCGAGCCTGTTCGCGGCGGGTTCGCTCGGATTGCGGGCGCTCAATCCGGACGCGCCGCGGCTGCTGCTGCTTTTCTTCTTCGTTGCGCTGGCCTGCGGCATGCGTGCGCTGTCGCAGGCGATCCTGTTTCCGCCCGAACATGGCCTGGCCTGGATGACGCAGGGCGCGTTGCGCGGGTTGGCCTTCGGCGGTCTGGCACTTTTGGTCACCATCGCGCTGCCGCGACCGATGCGCCTGACGCTGATCGTGATGGCGGTCACCTTCTCGACCCTGGTGGTGAATTTCGCCCCCCCCAACCCCTA
>JAYTDE010000331.1:0-2147 GCA_043736195.1 Burkholderiales bacterium
GAAAGCGCTGACCGCGACCTCGCTGGTGTTTGCCATGTTCCGCCTCAACCCGGCGCCATTCTGCCTGTTGGACGAGGTCGATGCACCGCTCGACGACCCGAACACCGAGCGCTTCTGCCAACTGGTCAAGAAAATGGCCGAGGACACGCAGTTCGTGTTCATCAGCCACAACAAGATCACCATGGAAATCGCGCACCAGTTGATCGGTGTGACCCAGAAGGAACTTGGAGTGTCGCGTATCGTTGCGGTCGACATGGACCAGGCGGTGCGTTTGCGCGAACCGGTGGCGGCATAGAGGCGATGCTGACGACGGAAACACGCGGCTTGCGCCGGCCGGGCGGCGTGCGCGATTGAGGGGGATGCGTTGAGCGAATTGCAGATGGGCTTGCTGGCGCTGGGCGTGGCCGTGATCGCAGGTGTGATCGGTTTCAACAAGTGGCAGGAGCGCAAATACCGCAAGGCGGCGCGCGGTTTCGTCTCGGGCCATGAAGATGTGCTGTTGAGCGGGCGCGCAGCAGTGCCGGACGCCGAGCAGGCTACGACGATGGCTGAGCCGGTCGCGGCGCGCGTCGATCCGCATTGGGATGCGGCCAGCGAGACGTCAAGCGACACGATGTCTCCCGCGCTTAAGCGATCGGCGCCGCGCGCCGGCGGCGCGTCCAATGCGCCGGCGGAACTCGATGCGCGCATCGACGTAATCGCCGAACTCGAATTCGCCAGGCCATGCGGCGCCGAGACAGTGGCCGAACTGATGGCCGGTATGGGTTTGGCACGGATGGCCGGATGCGACGGCTTCAACCGCGAAGCCCAGGCCTGGGAAGCCCTGGTCGGCGACACGCAGTACGCGAAGGCGCGGGTCGGGCTGCAACTGACTGATCGCAGCGGACCGATTCGCGAGGGGGACCTGGCGGAATTCCAGCGTGCGATTGAAGCTTTGGCCACGGATTGTGGCGCGCAGGTGGCGTGGACCGGCTCGCAGAACCCCCTCACCAACGCCGCCGAACTCGATGCCTTCTGTGCCGAGGTCGATGTACAGATCGGCATCAGCCTGGTGGCGGCGACCACCTTTGCGGAAACCAAGTTTCGCGGTCTGGCCGAGGCGAATGGCTTCAAACGTGAAGATGATGCGGTGTTCCGCCGGCGCGACGACAACGGCCTTGAGTTGCTGACCCTGCGCCAGAGCGCACCTGCAGCGGTATCCCTGATGCTCGATGTGCCGCGCGTGCCGCGCGAGGCGGCGGCGTTTGGCCTGATGGCGCATTGCGCGCGCACCCTGGCCAAGGGGCTGGAGGCCAAAATCGTCGACGACAACCAGCGCGTGTTGGACGATGCGATGCTGACCCGCATCGGCCAGGAGATCGCCGGGGTCCAGGGCCGCATGGAAGCTGCGGGTCTGCCATCCGGAGGACCGCTGGCGTTGCGCCTGTTTGCATGAGCGCGGCAGAGACCACGCCCGCGTCAGGAATCGACGCGGCTGCCGTGCGTGCCGCCGAACTGCGCGGCCTGCTGGAACGCTACGGGCGTGCGTACTACGTGCTGGATGCCCCGACTGTGCCGGATGCGCAGTACGACCGTCTGTTCCGCGAGTTGCAGGCCCTGGAAGAGGCGCATGCCGAACTGCGGCTGCCCGATTCGCCGACCCAGCGCGTTGGCGGGGCGCCGCAAAACGGCTTCGCCGAGTGGAGGCATCGGCAACCGATGCTCTCGCTCAACAACGCGTTTGATCAGTCCGAGCTCGAAGCCTTCGACAAGCGGGTGCGTGAAAGCCTTGATGTGGACGCGGTCGAGTACGCGGTCGAACTCAAGTTCGATGGCCTTGCCATGAGCCTGACTTACGAGGATGGTGTGCTGACGCAGGCGGCGACCCGGGGCGACGGCGCCACCGGCGAGGATGTCACCACCAACGTGCGCACCATCCGCGCGATTCCCTTGCGACTGGCAGGCAGCGTGCCGCCACGGCTGCTGGAAGTGCGCGGTGAAGTCCTGCTGTTCAAGAGCGACTTCGCCACACTGAATCGGCGCCAGGCAGAGGCCGGCGACAAGGAGTTCGTCAACCCGCGCAATGCCGCGGCCGGAAGTCTGCGCCAACTCGATTCCCGTGTCACCGCGCAAAGGCCGCTGCGTTTTTTCGCCTATGGTGTCGGTGT
>JAYTDE010000332.1:0-8573 GCA_043736195.1 Burkholderiales bacterium
GCGGTCTGGTTGTCGCGCGCGGGCAAGGCTTATGTGTTGCATGCCGGTGACGCCGCGATTGGTGTCGAGCTGCACGCGCTGGGGCCGCAGGATTTTGAAGTGCACATGGATGGCAGGGTTGTGCCGGTGGTGGTGGCGGTCGACGGCGATGTGGTGCACGTGCATATGCAGGGCGCCGCCCATACCCTGCGCTATTCCGATGCGCTGACCCGCCTGTCGCACCAGGGCCAGGGGGCGGGCGAGGACAGCGTGCCCGCGCCGATGCCGGGCACGGTGGTCGCAGTCCACGTGGGGGCGGGTGCCCAGGTGCGACGCGGCGAAGCCTTGCTGGTGATGGAGAGCATGAAACTCGAAACCGCGATTTCCGCGCCGCGCGACGGCGTGATCAAGACCTTGCATGTCGAACTCGGGCGCAGTTTCGAGCGCGGTGCGCTGCTGGTCACGCTGGAGCCCGCAAGCGGGGGCGCGACATGAAGCGCATCGAATCGCAACTCGATACCCGTTCGGCGGATTTCCTGGCCAATGTGGCGCACAACCGCCGCTTGGCCTCCGATCTCACGGAGCGACAGCGCCAGGCACGCCTGGTGCGGCCGGCACGCGACATGCAGCGCCTGGAACGGCAGAACAAGCTCTTCATTCGTGAGCGCCTCAAGCACCTGCTCGATCCGGGCACGCCGTTTCTCGAACTCTCGACCCTGGCCGCCAACATGGCCTATGAGGGCGAAGTGCCGGGCGCGGGGATTGTCAGCGGCATCGGGATTGTCTCCGGGCGCGAGGTGATCATCCATGCCGACGATGCCAGCGTCAAGGGCGGCGCCTGGTATCCGCTGTCGATCAAGAAAATCATCCGCACGCTCGACATCGCGATCGAAAACCGCCTGCCGGTGATTCATCTGTGCGACAGCGCCGGCGGCTTCCTGCCCCTGCAATCGACCCTGTTCGCCGACCGCTATTACGCCGGGCGGATTTTTCGCAACCAGTCGATCCTGTCGAAAATGGGTGTGCCGCAGGTGGCGCTGGTGCTCGGCCACTGCACCGCCGGTGGCGCCTACGTGCCGGCGCTGTCGGACTACAACGTGATCGTGCGCGGCACCGGCGCCATCTTCCTGGGCGGGCCGCCGCTGGTCAAGGCGGCCACCGGCGAGGAGGTCACGGTCGAGGAGCTCGGCGGTGCCGACATGCATACCCGGGTTTCGGGCGTGGCCGACTACCCGGCATCCTCAGAGCTGGAAGCGATCGCCATCGCGCGCGATATCGTCGCGCAGTTCCGCAAGCCGCAGAAGACGTCAATCGAGTGGCAGGAGCCGGAAGCACCGTATTACGATCCGGCCGAGCTGTACGGCGTGATTCCGCGCGACATCAAGGTGCAGTTCGACATGCGCGAGGTGATCGCGCGCATGGTCGACGGCAGCCGCTTCCATGAATACCAGCCAGCCTACGGCGGCACCCTGGTGTGCGGGTTCGCGCACCTGTGGGGCTACAAGATCGGTATTCTGGCCAACAACGGCGTGCTGTTCAACGACAGCACGCTCAAAGGCGCGCACTTCATGCAGTTGTGCAACCAGAACCGCACGCCGATGGTGTTCCTGCAGAACATTACCGGTTACATGGTCGGCCGCGAGTACGAGCGTGCCGGCATCACCAAGGATGGTGCCAAGATGATCATGGCGGTGTCAGGCTCGGCGGTGCCGAAGTTCACGGTGATCTGCAACGGTTCGTTCGGTGCCGGCAACTACGGCATGTCGGGCCGCGCCTTCGATCCGCGTTTTCTCTTCATGTGGCCGCAAAGCCAGATCTCGGTGATGGGCGCCGACCAGGCCGCCAATGTACTCACCGACATCAAGCTGCGCCAGCTGGCGCGTGCCGGCCAGGCGCTGTCGGCTGCCGAGATCGCGGCGATCCGCGATCCGGTGCTGGAGGACTACAAGCGCGAGTCGAGCGCGTACTATTCGACCTCCGAGTTGTGGGATGACGGCATTCTCGATCCGACCGACACCCGCAACGCCTTGGGGCTGGCGCTGTCGGCGGCGATGAATGCACCGATCGAAGACCCGCACTATGGCGTCTTCAGGATGTAGCGGCAAAATTGCACCGAAACAACAATGAATTCGATCCAGGAGACAAGGATGCGGGAGTGTGCCAGGTGAGCACGTCGCCGCGGCTGCGTGCGGGTGGTGCCGCGCCGGCCGAACCGCTTGGCGCGGCACCGCGCCCGGTGGTTCTCTCCTGCGACAACATCGACCGTTCGTTCGGCGGTCTGCGCGCCCTGAAAGGTGTCTCGCTGGAAGTTCGCGAAGGCGAGATCTTTGGCCTGGTCGGCCCCAACGGCAGTGGCAAGACCACCATGGTCAACGTGATCACCGGCTTCTACCCGCCGGAGAACGGCACGGTACAGCTGTTCGGTCATGACATCACGCGCATGAAGCCGTATCGGGTGGCGCAGCAGTCGCTGGCGCGCACCTTCCAGAACCTCGCCCTGTTTCGCGGCATGAGCGTGCTGGAAAACATCCTGCTGGGTCGGCATGTGCACATGCGGCCAAGCGCGCTGGCATCGCTGTTCTATTGGGTGTGGGCTGCCAAGGAGGAGGTCGCGCATCGCCGCATCGTCGAGGAAATCATCGACTTCATGCAGCTGCAGGATATTCGCGACGAACCGGTCGAATCGATTCCGCCGGGCCTGCAGAAGCGCGTGGAATTGGCGCGCGCGCTGGCGGCCGAACCGAAATTCCTGATCCTCGACGAACCGATGGCCGGCATGAACCAGGAGGAAAAGGAGTACATCGCGCGCTTCATTCTCGACGCCCGCGACGAACGTGGTGTTTCCATTCTTCTGATCGAGCATCACATGGACGTGGTGATGTCGATCTGCGACCGCGTGATGGTGCTCTCCTACGGTGAGACCATCGCCCAGGGCAAGCCGCGCGAGGCGATCGCCGATCCCAAGGTGGTGGCGGCCTATCTGGGCAGGCGCGCCGCTTTGCAGGCAGGGGTGGCGGCGTGAACGCAACGGTCGACCAGCCGCAAACCCTGATCGCCGCGCTGGCGCGCAACGCGGGCGTGCACGGTGATCGCATCGCCATTCGCGAGCGCGACCACGGCATCTGGCAGGAGCAGAACTGGCGCGAACTGCATGGTGACGTGCTGGCGCTGGCCGCCGCCCTGGAGGCGCACGGTGTCGCGCCCAAGCAGGCCGTGACCGTGATTGGCGACAACCGCTCGCGCCTGTATACCGCGATGCTGGCCATCGGCGTGCTGCGCGCCTATCCGGTGCCGGTGTTCCCCGACGTGCCGCCGGCCGAACTGGTGCAATACACCCGGCACGGCGCGCCTGACGTAGCCTTCGCCGAAGATCAGGAGCAGGTCGACAAGCTGCTCGACTTGCGTGCCACGATCGGCCGTCCGGCGCTGATCATCTACGACGACGGTCGCGGCATTGGCGGCTATGACGCGCCCGGTCTGGTGGCCTGCGAGTCGCTGCTGATTGCCGGCCGCGCGCGCCTGGCAGCCGAACCGGCGCTGGCGCAGGCTCTGGCCAGTCGTGCGCAACCCGGCGATATCGCGGTGCTGCTGCATTCTTCCGGCACCACCGGCTTGCCCAAGGGTGTGCCGCTGACCCATGCCAACGTGGTCGCCGGCATCGCCAATGCCACCCGCGGCGGCTTTTTCTTGGCCGGCGAGGAGCATTACGCCTACCTGCCCACCGCCTGGGTGGGCGATTTCATGTTCACCCTGGGCGCGGGTGTGCTGCTGCACTTCACCATCAACATTCCCGAGCGCCAGGAAACCGTGCTGCACGACCTGCGCGAAGTGGCGCCGACCATGTACCTGGCCGCGCCGCGCGCCTGGGACAACATGCTGACCCGCCTGCAGGTGGGGATCGCCGAAACGACGCCACTCAAGCGCGCTCTTTACAACACCTTCATGCCGCGCGCCATCGCGCTGGAACGCAAGAAGCTTAACGGCGGCGTGCCGACCATCGGTGAACGGCTGGTCGCGATCGCTGGCGAGATCATGGTCTATGGCCCGCTCAAGGACTATCTGGGGCTGTCACGCGCGGCGCGCGCCTACACCGGCGGCGAGGCGCTGGGCGAGGACACCTTCGTGTTGTTTCGCGCGCTGGGCGTCAACCTGAAGCAGTTTTACGGGCAGACCGAAACCGCAGCGATGTCGGCGGCGCAAAGCGATGGCGACATCAAGGTGCACACGGTAGGCAAGCCCTTGCCGGGCGTCGAAATGCGGATTGATGAAAGCGGCGAGATCCTGGTGCGTTCCGGCAGCGTGATCGGCGCCTATTTCGATGCCCCGGAGGAGTCGGCGCGCGCCATCGTCGATGGCTGGCTGCATACCGGTGACGCGGGCTATTTCGAACCGGATGGCCACCTGGTGGTGCTGGGACGGGTCAGCGAAGTGGTGCGCACCGGCGGCGGCGAACGCTACATTCCCAACTTCATCGAGAATCGCATCAAGTTCAATCCCTTCGTGCGCAATGTCGCGGTGGTCGGCGCGACGCGGCCGCACCTGGCGGCGATCGTCTGCATCGACCTTGAAGCGGTTGGCTACTGGGCCGAACAGCGTTCCATCTCCTACACCTCGTATGCGGAGTTGTCGCAGGCGAAGGAGGTGCAGTTCCTGATCGCCGATGCGCTGCGCCACGTCAATGGCCTGCTCAAGCCGGAATTGCAGATCCGCCGGTTCGTCAATCTGCACAAGGATTTCGATGCCGATGATGGCGAAGTCACGCGCACCCGCAAGCTGCGGCGCAATGTCATCGAAGAACGTTATGCGCCACTGATCGATGCGCTGTATGGCACGGAGTCAAGCGTCTCGATCGAGGCTACGATCGTCTATGAGAGCGGCGAGACCGGCAGCCTCAAGCGCACCCTGAAGCTGGTGGAGGTGGCCTGAGCAT
Organism: Burkholderiales bacterium; assembly: GCA_043736195.1. Lineage (GTDB taxonomy): Bacteria > Pseudomonadota > Gammaproteobacteria > Burkholderiales > JAEUOS01 > JAEUOS01. The sequence continues at coordinate 4,910 of JAYTDE010000332.1, forward strand.
GGACTTCAATTATTTCGGCGAACTCACCATCAACGGCGCGCTGGTCGGGCTGATGTATGCACTGGTCGCCCTGGGCATCGTGCTGGTCTACAAGGCTTCGCGCTATGCCAACCTGGCGCAGGGCGCCTTCGCCATGACCGGCGGCTATCTGTGCGTGCTTTTGACCACGTCTGTCGGCCTGCCGGTCTGGGTCGCCATCCCGCTCACGGTCCTGCTGCTGTATGGTGCCGGCGTGCTGGTCGAACGCCTGGTGCTGCGCCGCATGATCGGCCAGCCCATCATCATGGTGATCATGCTGACCCTGGGCCTGGAGATCCTGTTGCGCGGCCTGGTGCCGGGCCTGCTTGGCTCGGCCGTCAAGCGCCTTGATCTGGGCATCGCCCAGACACCGCTCTTCGTAGGCGAAATGCTGATCAACCGCGGTTTCCTGATGGGCGGCATCGTTGCACTGGTGTTGATCGCCGCCGCCATCCTGTTTTTCAATTCCCGCTTAGGCGTCACCATGCGCGCGGTGTCGGACGACCAGATCGCCTCATGGTCGGTCGGCATTCGCGTCGAGCGGGTGATCGCCATGGCCTGGGGCATGGCCGGCATCGCCGCCGCCGCCGCCGGCATTCTGTGGGGCTCGGTGCAGGGCGTCGACTGGACCCTTTCGCTGTTGCTGCTCAAGGCGCTGGCGATCGCCATCCTGGGCGGGCTCGACAGCGTGCCCGGCGTGTTGGTGGCCGGCCTCATCATCGGCATTTGCGAAGCCTTGGCCGCGGGTTACCTGGACAAGCTGGTCGGCGGCGGCACGCGCGACGTGGTGGCCTCGGTGATCATTCTGGCGACCGTATTGATTCGCCCGCACGGCCTGTTCGGCCGTGAACATATCGAACGGGTCTGAGAATGTTCTATCGCGCCGCCGGCATTCGCCACACCCGCTACGAGTCGGACCGCCGGCTGTGGCGCCTGCCGTTCGATCGCTGGCTGGTCGGCCTGGTCCTGCTACTGCTGCTGGCGGCCCCGTTCGTGGTCAATAGCCTGTACCTGGGCACCTACATGCTGCCCTGGCTGGTGTGGGCCACCGCGACCCTGGGGCTCAACCTTCTGATGGGCGGCGCCGGCCAGGTGCACCTGGGTTACGGCGCGGTGATGGCCATCGGCGCCTACGGCTCGGTGCACCTGGCGCGCGCAGGGCTGCCATTCGAGCTGGTGCTGCTGGCGGCGGGCTTCCTGAGTGCCGCCATCGGCGTGGTGTTCGGCGCCGCGGCACTGCGCGTCAAGGGCCTGTACCTGGCCATCTCGACCCTGGCGATGCAGTATCTGGTCGATTTCGTGATCATCCACGTGCCGGCCATCAGCGGCGGCACCCAGGCCACGCTGCAGGTGCCGAAGATCACGTTTTTCGGCATGCGCGTGGTGAGCGATATCGACAACTATTACCTGGCACTTTTCGTCTGTGCCTTAGTCACGCTATTCATGCTCAATGTGCGACGCTCAAGCTTCGGCCGGGCGCTGGCCGCGGTGCGCGAGAAGGACTATGCGGCGGAGATCATCGGGGTCTCGACGTTTCGCTACAAACTGCTGGCGTTCTGGGTCAGCTCTTTTATCGGCGGGGTGGTGGGCTGCCTGTTCGCGTTCTGTTATTACAAAGCGGTAACCCCGGAGCAGTTCCATCTGGAACTGTCGATCCAGCTGCTGGCGGCGGTGATTGTGGGTGGCCTGGGCAGTGTGCTCGGCAGCTTTTTCGGGGCCGCCCTGATCCTGCTGGCCCCGGTGATTCTCAATAACGCGATTGGCGCTGTCTCGCGCGCCTTTTCGCTCAATGTCAGTGCCGATATCGCGGCCCATGCGCCGTTGATGTTGTATGGCGCGCTTATCGTCGGTTTTCTGCTGTTCGAACCGCTCGGACTGGCCAAGATTTACAACAACGTGCGCAACTATTTCGTGGTCTGGCCGTTCCGCCATGCGCGCAAGTAGTCAGGGGTCAAGTCCGTGATTCAGCATCATCGTCAGACAACCAGGCAGCAGCATCACCAACCAAGGAGACAGCATGAAATTCAATCTCAGGCAGTGCATGGCGGCAGGCGTGATGGCAGCGTTGGCCAGCTTTTCATCGACCGGTATGGCGCAGGAAAAAGTGGTCAAGTTCGGTTTCCCGCAGGACTTCACCGTGGTTTACACCTTCGTGACCGCGGAATACAGCCAGGGCCAGCGTGATTACCTGTCACTCGTCAACGAGCGCGGCGGTATCCGCGGCTACAAGTTTTCCGCCGAAATCGTCGATCATGGCAGTTCGGTGCCGCGCGGCATCGAGGCCTATGAGCGCTTCAAGCGCGAGGGCGTGGTGTTGATCGATCCCTTGTCCACGCCAGTCGCACGCGCCCTGGTGCCGCGCGCCATGGCCGACAAGATGAACCTGATCATGGCGTATTCCGGGCGCAGTGACGCCGCCGACGGCAGCGCCTTCCCGTACGTGATGCCGCTGTCGACCAACTACTGGTCGCAGGCGGCGTCACTGATCGAATACATCTCGCGCCAGGAGAAAAACGATCTCAAGGGAAAGCGCATTGCCTTCGTCTATATCGACTCGGGTTACGGTCGCGAGCCGCTGCCGGTGCTGCAGGAGCTGGCCAAGCGCAAAGGCTTCGAGCTGCAGGCCTTTCCGTATACCTCGCCCGGCAACGACCAGTCGGCGGCATGGAGCAACGTGCGCCGCTTCAAGCCCGACTGGAGCATCATCTGGGGCGCGGGCGCAGGCCAGGTGGTGTCCATCAAGGAGGCGGTGCGCAACGGCATACCGACCGATCGCATCGCCTCGGTGGCCTGGCTGTCCGAGTCTGAAATGAACGTGGTCGGCAACGACGCCGCTAAAGGCATACTCAAGATGGAAGTGGTGGCCGGCGGGCGCGAACCGAAGGTCATCGCCGACATCATGAAGGAAGTCGTGGGCCGCGGCAAAGGCGCCGGCAAGAACGAGATCGTCGGCACCACCTACTACAACATGGGGGTGGCGATGGCAACGCTGATGGTCGAGGGTGTGCGTCTGGCGCTGGAGAAAAACCCCAATGCGGCGCCGACCGCGGAGTCGGTCAACGAAGGCCTGCGCAGCATCACCAAATTCACCGCCGAAGGACTGCTGCCGGCGGTCACCATCAGCAAGACCGATCACCAGGGTGGCGGCCAGAGCCGGGTGGCGCAATGGGACGGCAAGCGCTGGGTCGCAAGGTCGGACTGGTTCGCCGCCGACCAGGACATTGTGTGGCAACTGATCAAGGCGTCGTCCGAAGAGTTCAAGAAGACCGGCAAGTAAATGGCCCTGCTTGACTTGAACAATATCGAGGTGGTCTACGACGCCGTGTTTCTGGCTGTCAAGGGCGTCTCGATCGCCGTGCCCGAGGGCGGCCTGGTGGCGCTCCTCGGGGCCAACGGCGCGGGCAAGAGCACGGTGCTGAAGTCGGTCAGCGGCCTGCTGGCGGCCGAGCGCGGGCAGGTCACGCGCGGCGAGGTGAGGCTGCGCGATGCCGACATGCTGGCACTGGCGCCGCCGGACCGCGTGCGCCGCGGCATTGCCCATGTGCTGGAAGGGCGCCGCGTGTTCGAGCACCTCACGCCGGCGGAAAACCTGCTGGCGGCATCGACCATGCACCATGATCGCAAGCATGTGCAGCAACTGATCGAC
>JAYTDE010000333.1:0-3326 GCA_043736195.1 Burkholderiales bacterium
GGCACACGGTCGCGCTCGATCAGCTTGTCGACGATCTGCACCGCGACCTCGGGCTTCAACTGGCTGTCTTCGCGCAGGATCTCCACCGGCACACCGCCGAGCCGTCCGCCGTTGGCCTGCACGACCATCATGAAGGCGTCGAACTGGTCCTGGCCGATCGCCCCCTGCGGGCCGGAGAGTTCGGCCATGAAGCCGATCTTGAGGGGTGCCTGTGCCAGCACCGCGGGCGCCGCAGCCAAAGCCAACACTGCAGCAGCCAACTTGAAGTTTCGGAAAAGCGTCATCGTGATGTCTCCGGATTTTGGTGTGGCTGTATGATATACAAGCGCGACAGAGGCCGGGATACGGGTTGTCCCGAATCGGCCCTGGAGCGATGCGGCGCTGGAGGGCGCCGACGTGACAAACGCAAAAGGAGACACCATGTTTATCCGCAACGCCTGGTACATCGCCGCCTGGGCCCACGAAGTCAAGAACCAGCCGCTGGCGCGCACCATCTGCAGTGAAGCCGTCGTGATCTATCGCGACCGCGCAGGCAAAGTCGGCATCCTGGAAGACCGCTGCTGCCACCGCGCCACGCCGCTGCGCTTCGGCGAAGTCGTCGACAACGGGCTGCAATGCGGCTACCACGGACTGGTGTTCGACACCGATGGCCGCTGCGTCGAGATTCCGGGCCAGGAACGCATTCCCGCCAAGGCGCGCGTCAAGGCCTATGCGGCGGTCGAGAAGGACGAATTCATCTGGGTGTGGATGGGCGAGGTCGCAGAGGCCGACCATTCGAAAATCATCGACTATCCCTGGCACAACGATCACAAGAAGTGGCCGCACAAGCACGCCACGTACCACATCGCCGGCAACTACATGCTGATGGTCGACAACCTCATGGACCTGACGCACCTGGGCTACGTGCACCGCAATACCATCGGCGGCAACCCGAAAGCGCATGTCGACGCGAAAATGACGGTCACGCCGACCGATAGCGGCCTGCACTATATCCGTTGGCTGCTCGACTCCAACCCGCCACCGACCTACGTCAAGGCCGCCGGCTTCACCGGGCGGGTCGACCGCTGGCAGGAATTCGAGTTCATCGCGCCCGGCAGCATCGTTCAATGGTCCGGTGCGTTGGCCGTTGGCCGCGGCGCCCAGTCCAATCGCGAGCAGGAAGGCGGGTTCCAATTGCGTATCTTCCACGGGCTCACGCCCGAAACCGACAATTCCTGCTTCTACTACTGGTCCGCGGCAAACGGTTATCGCCAGGATGAACCTGCCGCCACCGAACAGCTCTATACCGAGATCGACACCGCCTTCAAGGAAGACAAAATCATCGTCGAAGCCCAGCAGGCGCGCCTAAGCGAGACCGGTGAAGCCGGACTGGTCGACATCGTGGCCGACTCCGCGCGCGTTCACATGCGGCGCACGGTCAAGCGCCTGCTTGAAAATGAGGCTGCCGAAGCGCAACGTCCTGAAGCTGCGCAGGCCGCCTGAGCGCGGCGCAAGCGCATGTCCGGTGATGCGTCCTTCCAGGTCAAGATCGCCAGTACCGGGGCGATCCTCGACGTCTCGGCCAACGACACCATCCTCGATGTACTGGCCTTTCACGGCGTGAGTGTAGAAACCTCATGCGAACTGGGCGTGTGCGGGACCTGCATGACCGGCGTGCTCGCAGGCACGCCGGACCACCGCGACAGCTACATGACGGCCGACGAGCACGCGGCGAACGACCGCATCACCGTATGCTGCTCGCGTGCGCGGACACCCATTCTGTTGCTCGACCTGTGAGCGGCCGATAACGCCAGGTGCGCGGGCGCTCCGCCGAACGCAGGTTAACGCGACGACACGGACCAGCCGATGCGAATGGATGCGGGCGTGTTCCGTCAGCGCTGTCGGCGTCGCGGCGGGCGGCGCGTCGGCAGTGAGTCACGAGTGGCGCGGCGGGCCTGCAAGACTGCGACATACCGCCATCGCCCTCACACCCGTTGATCGACAAAGCGCGGCGCCTTGATGCTCTTCTCGAACTCCGCCGCCAGCGACCCCGGCGGCAATACCTCGACAAGCGGCGTGATCTCGAAGCGCGCCTTGATCATCGCCGCCACCAGCGAGGCGGTCGCGGTTCCGCCCGCGTCGCGGCTTTGCTCGACACGCACCCGCAGGTTTTCCAGGGCGCTCCCCGCATCGGTCTCCAGCACCGCCTGAAAATCAGTGATGCTGGCGATGCGGAACATCTCATCCTCGAATTCGGCGTGGTTGACATTGACCCCCCGCACCTTGAAGAAGCCGGTGGTGCGGTTGGCGTGGCGGATCATCGGAAAAAGCTCGGCATAGGGGCCACTGCCGGTGGACTGTTCCACATAGCTCACCAGGTCGCCCGAGTTCCAGCGCAGGAAGGGTGTCGCGTGGTTGGTCCACAGCGGCGTGACGCAGAAAGTTCCGACCTCGCCATGCGGCAGTTGCCGGCCACTGTCGGCATCGATCACCTCAACATGGAACAGGTCGGTCCAGATGTGAATGCCATCATGCGCCGCGTTCTCCGCCCCCATCAGGCCGGCCTCGCTCATGCCGAACACGTCGTAGACCTCGGCGCCCCACATGCGTTGCAGCTTTTCGCGCTTGGCCTGCGACAGGGTTTCAGCCGAGCAGATGATCTTCTGCACACCGGACACGCGCAGGTCGATGCCGGCCGCATGCGCCGTGTTCGCCAGGTGCAGCGCGAAGCTGCTCATGCCCATCACCACGCTGGGCTTCAAGGCCGCGATCAGTTCGAGCTGCATCGCGGTGGGCACCACGTTGCCTGCGCCAACCCAGGTCATGCCAACCTCGACTAATTGCGCGCTGCGCGCCCACACTTGGCCTGCGGGATGAATGCCGATGGGAAACGCCAGGTGGCACAGGTCGTTGGCATCGATGCCGATGCAGGGGAATGAGCGGCCCCAGGAGACCAGCCCGAAGCGCACGTCGTCGTAGGTGCGCGGGTAGAACACCGGCTTGCCGGTGGAACCACCCGAGCGCCAGTACTCCGCGATGCGGTTGCGCGGCGCGACGCAGAATTGCTGCATGAACGCGGCATGGTCGAATGTGCGCAACGTATCCTTGTCAAGCACCGGAATCTTCTGCCATTCCTGCGGGTCATCGAGGCGGTCGGCGCGCACATGATCGAGTTTTCCCTTGTACCAGGGCGCGGTTTTGGCGCGCTCAAACGCCAAGCGCTTGCGTTCGCTCTGGATCGCGGCTATATGTACGCGGGACTGCGGCAGAGTGCGGATGCCTGGTTCGTAGTTCATCACTCGATCTCCGGATGCGCGGCCAGCGCCAGGCGCACCCATTCGGTTCTG
>JAYTDE010000334.1:0-5112 GCA_043736195.1 Burkholderiales bacterium
TGTGGCGCCGCTGATCGGTGAACTGGTGCGGGTGGTACATCTCGCGCAAGCGCTGCCAGGGCGGCTGCACCATCGCCTTCCAGGGGTCGCCTTCCTGGCCGCGGATGAAATCGTAGGTGTCGTAGCGGTTGTGATAGGTGGCGCCGCCATCGCCCCAGTAGTGGAAGTGGTCGGAGATCAGGTGCGAATAGACGCCCTTCTTGTGCAGCAGCGCCGGAAACGAATGATCGAAGGGTTCCAGCGGGCCCCAGCCGCGGTGCAGGAAATTCAGGCGCCCGGCATGCAGGTCGCGCCGCGCCGGCATGCACGGCAGGCTGCCGACGTAATGATTGTCGAAGGTGACGCTGTGCGCGGCCAGGCGGCTGAAATTCGGCGTCGCCACGCTGGTGCCGCCATAGGGCGCCAGGGCGCGCCGATTGAGCGAGTCGAACAGGACGAAGATGGTGCGCATCAGGATCCGCTTTATCCGCGGGATGGAGTGGGACGCTGCATGGTAGTGAACTTGCATATATGCTACAAATCGATTATTTCTATCCATTGATCGAGCCAGATGATTTATCCAAATCCGCGCCACTTGCGCGCCTTCGTCGCGGTGGCCGACAGCGGCGGGTTTGGCGCCGCGGCGCGTGCGGTGCATGTCGGCCAGCCGGCCCTGAGCCAGGCGATCGCCAATCTCGAGAGCCAGGTTGGGGTGCGGCTGATCGAGCGCACCACCCGCGCGGTGCGCCTGACGCCGGCGGGCGCCGAGTTCCTGGTCGATGCGCGCCGGGTGCTGGCGGAGAACGACCGCCTGATGCGGCATGGCGTCGAATGGGCCGAATCGCGGCGTGGCAGCCTGGTGCTCTTGAGCATCATTTCGGTCGCCCATCGGCTGTTGCCCGTGGTGGTGCGCACCTTCAATGCCGAACACCCGCAAGTGCAGGTCGAGGTGCACGACGTTTCGGACGTGATCATGCGCGAGCGCATGGCGCGTGGTGAAGGCGATCTGGCGATCCTCACCGAGTCCGGCACGGACAGCGGACGGCTGGTGCTGCCGTTCCTCAAAGACCACTTCCGCTTCCTCTGCCCGGCCGACCATCCGCTGGCCCGCCACGAACGCATCGAAGGCCGCCAGCTGGCCGATCAACAAATGATCCTGCTGCGCCATGGCGCGGTGCTGCGGACCTACGCCGACCGCGTGCTGGTGCGCCTCAAGCTCAAGCATCCGCTGGTCGAGGTGGACCAATTGTCGACCCTGATCGGCATGGTCGAAGCCGGCCTTGGCGTGTCGCTGATTCCGGCGCTGAGTTGTCCGCCGCTGGCGCTGCGCACGGTGGTGTCGCGCCCGTTCACCCATCCCGAGGTGTTTCGGCGCGTGGCCTTCGCGCGCGCCGCCGACCGCCTGCCGATGCCGGCGGTCGTGGCCTTCGCGCGGCTCGGCCAGCAACTGGTCGCCGGCGGCGCGGTGGCCCTGCCCGAAGGCGTGGAAGTGCTGGGCGCGAGCGCCGCGGCGCTCAGGCAGTTCGCCGGTCGTTAGCCGCCAGCAGGTCCGTGCGCTCCCGCGGGTTGATGGATATTGTCGATGAGACTATCCCAAGAATGCATTTGTCGCCGCGCGCGGGCATGCCTATACTCGTGCCGGTCAGGCGCCTGGTGGGGCGCCGCGATGGGCGAGCACCATCTTTACCAACAAGCCCTTGAAGCCGCGCGACCTGTTGTTCATTGTTTCCAGCGAGCACGACAAACAAGTCACTGAAGCTTACGTGCACAAGATGATCGAGACCTCCAACCAGGACCACCCGGCCGCGCGATGCCTTGCCCTCGCCGCCACCCCGCCGCAGGCCGGTGATGTTCAGCCTGCCGATCGATTCCGGCAGTCCGGCGGCCGCGCCGGAGGCGTGTTCTGTTTGCCAGGGATGCGCTACCGAAAAGCGGCGGCCGGCTTTTGTTACCGGCTCTTGCTTGCGCTGGTCATGGCGCTGGCGATGCCGCAGGCGCATGCCCAGGCCTGGCCGGCCAAGCCGATCCGCGTGGTGGTGGGCACCGGCCCGGCCGGGGCGCCGGACATTCTCGCGCGCATCATCGGCAACCGCCTGGGCGAGCGACTCGGCCAGGCCATTGTCATCGACCTGAAGCCGGGCGGCGGCGGGGTGATCGCCGCCGAGACGGTCGCCAAGGCGCCGGCCGATGGCTACACCTGGTTGCTCTCGACCACCACCAACCTGGCAATCACCCCCCATTTGCGGCGCCGCCTGCCCTATGACACGGCGATGGATTTCATTGCGGTCTCGCTGGTGGCGCGCGCGGCCAATGTGCTGCTGGTGGGCAAGCATGTGCCGGCCAACAGCGTGGCCGAACTGCTCGCTCTGGCGCGCAGCCGGCCCGGGCAACTCAACTATGGCTCGGCCGGCATCGGCTCGCCGGCTCACCTGGCCGGCGAACTGCTCTCCACCCTGGCGGGCGTGAAGATGACGCACATACCCTACAAGGGTGCGGCGCAGGCCCTGAACGAGGTGGTGGGCGGCCAGATCGACCTGATCATGACCTCGCCCGTGGCGGCCAAGACTTTCATGCAGGGCGCGCAGGTAAAGGCGTTGGCCACCACCGGCGCGCGCCGCGATCCGGCGCTACCCCAGCTGCCGCCCGTGGGCGAGACCGTCGCCGGCTACGAGATCACCCAGTGGTGGGGGCTGGTGTTGCGCAGCGGCACGCCGCAGGCCATTGTCGAACGGATTCACACCGCGCTGATCGCGACCCTGCGCGAGCCCGCGGTGACCGAAATGATCGCCGCGCAAGGCGCCGTGGCGATGCCGCTGTCGATGGCGGAGTTCGCGGCCTTCATCGACCGCGAGCGCGAACGCTATGGCGATCTGGTCAAGCGGGCGAATGTGCCGGTGGAAGATTAGGAGGCTCTGCAAATGCTTGAAAAAACTTGTATCGCGCGCCTCGTCGGCAGCCTCATTGCGGTGCTGCTCTGGCTGCCGCAAGGCGCCCTGGCGCAGGGCTATCCGACCAGGCAGGTGCGGATGATCGTGCCATTTCCCGCCGGCGGCGGCTCGGATGGCTTGGCGCGGCTTCTGGCGGAGCGCATGAGCGGGGCCCTCGGGCAACGTGTGGTCATCGAGAACATCGCCGGCGCCGGTGGCACCGTAGGCAGCATGAGCGCGGCCAGGGCTGCGCCGGATGGCTATACGGTGATGATGGGAAACCTGGGCACCCACTCGGTTGCGCCCTTGCTCGACCGCAAGCTCGGGTATGTGCCGGAACGCGATTTCATGCCGATCGCCCACTTCGCCTATCTGACGAACTATGTGGTCGCAGGGCCCTCGTTGAAGGCGGCCAGCCTTGCCGATCTGATCAGGATGGCGAATTTAGCGCCCGGGAAAATCACCTTCGCCTCGGCCGGCCAGGCGACACCGGCGCACCTTGCGCTGGAGTTGTTTCGCATTCGCACCGGTGCCGACGTGCTGCATGTGCCCTACAAGGGCGCGGCGCCGGCGATCACCGATCTGCTGGGCGGGCACGTCGACGCGATTATCGGCGATCCGGTGACCTTGTTGCCGCACATCGCGGCCGGCAGGGTGCGCGCCCTGGCGTTCGCAGGGCCGCGACGCAGCACCGCGATGCCCGACGTTCCGACCACCGCCGAGGCCGGGGTCCCCGACTTTCATGTGCGAGCCTGGCACGGAATACTGGCGCCCGCGGGCGTCGCTCCGGAGGTCGCGCGCCGGCTGGCCCATGCGATACAGGCGGCCACCCGCGATGCAGCGATCGTCGCCGTGCTCGCTCGCATGGGCGCCGAACCTGGCGATGAGGTTTTCGACAGATTCGCTCAATTGATCCAGGCCGAGAGGGTGCGTTGGGGCGAGGTGATCACCCGCGCCAACATCAAGCCCGAATGAACCAGCGCGCGGCGAGTCACCCGTAAGCCGGCCCCCTGGATTTCGCAGGTGCCGCTGCGAGGCGCCGTGCCGGCCCCGCCAGGACGCGCCAATTGCCGCCCGAACGCAAGGTTTTGCCCTGCTGCTCGACCGATTGCCGGTGCGTGCATATGTCATGATTCGCGTGCGAACCGGCACGGTTCGCACCCCTTTCCAACCCGCCCAAGCCATGTCCTCAATCCACGAGTTGCTGGCCGCTGCCCTGTGCGTTTCGGTGTTTTCCGCCGTCGCCGCCCCGCAAGCCTGCGTGGCGCCGTCGGCGCCGCGCGCCGAAGCTGCCGCGCTTGTAGACGCCAGTGCGCGCCTGCTGGCGGGCCTTACGCCTGCCGATGTGCACGGCACGCAGATCAGCGCGATGCCCTGGTGGTCGGAGCATGCGCGCGCCATGGATGCAGCCTGGGTGCGCAAAAGCGAGCGCCAATTGGCGACCTGGCGCGCCTTCGCGGCGCGCGAAATCGATGCCAACGAGAGCGCGCGCGCGGCGCTGTTCTATCCCTTCAGCGGGCCGGATTTCCTCTATGCGCACACCCTGTTTCCGCGCGCCCGCGGCTATCTTCTGGCGGGTCTGGAAGCGCCGGGTGCGGCGCCGCGCTGGACCGCGATGACCGAAGCTCAGGCCGCGGCCAGCTTAGCGCAGCTGCGCCAATCGACCTCGAACCTGCTCAATTTGAGTTTTTTCCGCACCGAAAGCATGAAGGTGGACTTGAGGCGCGGCCAGTTGACTGGCGTCGCGCCGGTGCTGATGGCGATGGCTGCGCGAGCCGGTTTCGAGGTGCGCGCGGTTGACCCGGTGTACCTGGACGATAGCGGTGCCCTGTGCGTGGGCGCCGCCGCTGCGGAGCGGATTGGCGGCGTGCGTCTGGCGCTCACCGCACCTGGCGCCGCTGTCGTGCGCGACCTGGTGTATCTGCGGGTCGACCTGGGCGACCGTGCGCTGGCCGGCACGCCGCAGTTCGAGCGCCATGTGAAGCGCATGGGCCAGGGGCCGGTGTTCCTCAAGGCCGCTTCGTACCTGATGCACAAGCCGGCCTTCAGCACGGTGCGCGGCATGGTGCTCGACCGCGCCGGCCTGGTGGTGCAGGACGATTCCGGCATTCCGTTCCAGGCGTTCCCCTCCACGCAGTGGGACGGGCGGCTGTTCGGCACCTACGCAAAGCCGATTCCGATGTTCAGGGACTGGACCCAGCAGGCG
>JAYTDE010000335.1:0-1956 GCA_043736195.1 Burkholderiales bacterium
GACGATATCGCGCGTGCGGTGATGGCGCAGAAGAATGGGCAGGCGGCGGAATTCGCCGATCTCGCTCCGAAAAAGCCTGTGATGGGCTGAATGGAAGGCGCGACGATGAACAATAGGACGCGTTGTGCACGCGTAAAATCCGATCACGACTTTCGGGCGCCGATCGTCAAGTCGACCGGCTTTCCCGCCGGGAACTGAGGCGCCGCCAAGCGGCGGCACGCCCGCGTTGGCGGACCCGTACCCAACCCACTCCATAAAAGATACCCAATCCATGGTCAGCAGAAAAAAGGCGGTGCCGGCGCAGAAAGCTGCCAAGCCTGTCACCGTGCGGCGCGATGGCGACATCGCGATTGTCACCCTGAATCGTCCGGAAAAGCGCAATGCGCTGGGCGACGAGATGGTGGCCCTGCTGGACAAGTTCTTTTCCAACCCGCCGGCCGCCGTGCGCGCGGTGGTGATCGTAGGCAGCGGCGATCATTTCAGCGCCGGGCTCGATCTCTCCACCCTGCGGGTGCGCGACGTCGTCGAAGGCATGCACCATTCGCGTTCCTGGCACAGGGCGTTCGAAAAGATCCAGTTCGGGCGCGTGCCGGTGGTAGCGGCGCTGCATGGCGCGGTCATCGGCGGTGGGCTCGAACTGGCGGCCGCCGCCCATGTGCGGGTGGCCGACGCCACCGTGTTCTACGCGCTGCCGGAAGGGCAGCGCGGCATTTTCGTCGGTGGCGGCGGTTCAGCGCGGCTGCCGCGCCTGATCGGCGTGGCGCGCATGACCGACATGATGTTGACCGGCCGCGTCTACAAAGCGGAGGACGGCGAGCGCATGGGCTTTGCGCAATACCTGGTCGAGCCGGGCGAGTCGCTGAAGAAGGCGATCGAACTGGCGCGCAAGATGGCCGGCAACGCCAGCATGACCAATTATGCGGTGATGCATGCCCTGCCGCGGATTGCCGATGCAAGCCAGGACATGGGGCTTTTCACCGAGTCGCTGATCGCCACCATTGCATCGAGCGCACCCGAGGCCCGCGAGCGGGTGCGCGCGTTTCTCGAAGGGCGCGCGGCCAAGATCAAGGCGCAATAGCCGTGGCGGACGGATTCCGCGACGCGCCCTATCGGGTGCCGAATTTCGGTCCGGCGGACACGCTGGTCGAACGCCGTGCCGACGGCACCGTGTTGCTGCGCTCGCCGCATGCGCTGGGGCCGTATGCGCGCTGTGTGACCGAGGCGCTGGTGCGTTGGGCCGCCGAGTGCCCTGATCGCGTATTCCTGGCCGAGCGCACGCCCGCCGGGCCGTGGCGTTCCGTCACCTACGCCGAAGCGCTGGCCAGCACCCGCGGCCTGGCGCAAGCCTTGCTCGCGCGCGGCCTGTCGGCCGCGCGTCCGTTGGTCATTCTCTCGGGCAATGACATCGAGCATGCATTGCTGGGCTTGGCGGCGATGCATGTGGGCATCCCGTTCGCCCCGATCTCGGTGCCGTATTCGCTGGTGTCAAAGGATTTCGAAAAGCTCCGCTACATCTTCGATCTGCTGCAACCGGGGCTGGTGTTCGCCGCCAGCGGCGGCATGTTCGAACGCGCGATCGAGTCGGTGGTGCCGGCCGCCACCGAACTTATGGTCACTCTCGATCCACCGACACAGCGGCCGGCGACCAGGTTCGACAGCCTGGCCGCGACCGCGCCGAGCGCGGCGGTGGATGCCGCGCACGCGGCGATCACGCCCGACACCATCGCCAAGTTCCTCTTCACCTCCGGCTCGACCGGCATGCCCAAGGCTGTCATCAACACCCACCGTATGCTGTGCGCCAACCAGCGCATGATCGCCGCGGCGCTGCCGTTTCTGACCGAGGCGCCGCCGGTGCTGCTCGACTGGCCACCGTGGAACCACACCTTCGGCGGCAACCACGATTTCAACCTGGTGCTGTTCAATGGCGGTACCCTGACCATCGACGAAGGCAAGCCG
>JAYTDE010000336.1:0-2183 GCA_043736195.1 Burkholderiales bacterium
GTGTTCAAGGGCTCCTACGACGAAACCATGGCGGGCGGGATCGCCGCGTTTCGCGCCAAGAACCCGCCGCATATCCTGCAGGTCTACGAAGTCGGCACCGCCACCATGATGGCCGCCAAGGGCGCGATCAAGCCGGTCTACGAAGTGATGGCGCAAGCCAACAAGAAATGGGATCCGCAGCAGTACATCCCGGCGGTGACCAGCTATTACACCGATAACCAGGGCAAGATGCTGTCCTTGCCGTTCAACAGTTCGACCCCGGTGTTTTTCTACAACAAGGATGTGTTCAGGAAGGCCGGTATCAACGCGCCGCCAAAGACATGGGCCGAGGTGCAGGAGGCGGCGCAGAAGGCCAAGGCCGCGGGCTCGGCCTGCGGCTTCACCACCGGCTGGCAGTCTTGGGTGATGCTGGAGACCATGAGCGCCTGGCATAATCAGGAATTCGCCACCCGCTCCAACGGTTTCGAGGGCTTCGACGCCAAGCTGACTTTCAATACCCTGATGGCGGTGCGTCATGTGTCGCGCCTGTCGTCCTGGGCCAAGGGAGAGCTCTTCACCTACGCCGGCCGGCGCAATGAACCCGAAGCCAAGTTCTTCAATGGCGAATGCGCGATGCTCACCTCGTCATCCGCCGCCTACGCCAACATCAAGAAGCACGCCAAGTTCGATTTCGGCGTCGCCAAGCTGCCCTATTACGAAGAAGAAACCGGTGCGCCGTACAACACCATCATTGGCGGCGCCTCGCTGTGGGTGATGGCCGGCAAGAAGCCGGCCGAGTACGTCGGAGTGGCCAGGTTCTTCGAGTTCCTTTCCTCGCCGGTGATCGCAGCCGAATGGCATCAGGAAACCGGCTATCTGCCGATCACCACCGCCGCTTATCTGGCCACGCAAAAGGGCGGGTTTTATGACCGCAATCCCGGCACCGACATTTCGGTGCAACAGATGACCGGCAACAAGCCGACCAAGTTTTCCAAGGGCGTGCGCCTGGGCAACTTCGTGCAGATCCGCGCCATCATCGATGAAGAGCTGGAAGCTGTGTGGGCTGGCAAGAAGGCGCCCAAGGATGCGCTGGATGAGGCGGTCAAGCGCGGCAACGAGCAGTTGCGACGGTTTGAGTCGGCCAACAAGGGCTCAAAATAAGGGTTTCACGACACGCCTTTGGCGTGACGTGCGAACTCTCCGCGTTGAACCGGACGCTGCTTTGCAGCGCCGGTTAACTTGGAGTTGTTTTTGCTGGCTCGGCTGCGCCATTGCGTTTGGTGTTTTGTCCGGGCCTGGTCACACGCATTCCATCGCGGTTGATGTCGGGCACAGTATCGCGGTGCCAGGCGCGATTTCGGCGCGCGGGGTGGCCGAGTTCGACTTCAATCGTGCGTTGGCCCTGGTGCTGGACGATGAATTGCGCCGCCGCGGCTTTGCTACGGTACTGATCGCCGCTGACGGCAAGACCACCGACTTGGTTTCGCGGCCGCGCCAGGCCGCGCAGGCCCGTGCCGACCTGTTCATCTCGGTGCACCACGATTCGGCCAAGGCGCGCTTTCAGCGCGACTGGGAATTCGAGGGGCGACCGCGCAAGTATCTGGACGACCGTTTTCGCGGGTTTTCGCTGTTTGTCTCGCGCAACAACCCCCACTGGCCACAGGCATTGCGCTGTGCATCGGCGATCGGCGCGCGTATGCTCGGTGCCGGTTTTCGGCCCTCGCGCTACCACGCCGATGCGGTCCTTGGCAGCGGTCGGGAGTTCGCCGACGAAGCCAATGGCGTGCACTTCTACGACAACCTGGCGGTGTTGCGGCATGCGTCGATGCCGGCGCTGCTGTTTGAGGCCGGCGTAATCGTTAATCGTGATGAGGAGACCTTGCTCGCCCGTGACAACACCCGTCGCACGATTGCCGGAGCGCTGGTGCAAGGCGCGATCGATTGCGGCTATCAGCCATGAGCCTCTGGCGCCGCGCGCACGGTCAGGGTCCGGCTCGGGGATACCCGGGCGAGTCGCCAGCCTGCAGCAGCGCGTTCGCGCCGGCGTGCCGACAGCGCGTCGAAGGATCGGCGCGAGAGCGGAATCCGCTGTCGCCGGCGCGACCGCGGTGGTAGCGTAGAGGCATGGAAAAGCGCGCCGTCTTCCGTTCCGCCTGGCTGCCCTATGCGCTGGTGGCGCCGCAGTTGGCGGTGACGCTGGTGTT
>JAYTDE010000337.1:0-4708 GCA_043736195.1 Burkholderiales bacterium
CGCGCGCGGCCCGGCCGCACCGTTCGATGAGGAGGCCTACACATTGGGATTCAACATCTTTCTGGCCGCCGCCAATCTGGCCGACGCTTATCGCGTGGCAGAATCGGCGGTGGCACAGGTGCCGCAGTCGGCCGAATGGCGCAAACGCTTGGCCCAGGTGGCCGAATGGCGCGGCGTGCCGCAGGTGGCGCTGGCACAGTGGCTGGCACACGCGCGCATGACCGGCGACGAAACCAGCTGGGACGCGGTATTGCGGCTCTCCAAAGGGCTGTTCGACGACCAGGCGCTGCTTGCCGTGCTCACCCACAAGCTTGATCGCCAGCCGCAGCGCCTCGACCTGCTTCTGGAGGTGATCGCGGTGCATGAGCGCCTGGGAAATCCGGATGCGGCGATCGCCTTCCTGCAGGCGCGGGCGCGCGGCGGCGAGCGTCAGGGCAATCTGGAGCGCCTGGCGCAGTTGGCGCTGCGCGCTGGCCGTGATCAGCTGGCGTTCGAGACCTGGCAAGCACTGCAGGCGGAATTCGGGCCGGCGCTGCGCTATGCGACGCCAATAGCCGCGCATCACTACCTGCGTGGCGATCTGCGGGCGGCATTCGCGGCACTGGAGGTCGTCGAGCGCCAGACCGGGGCGGGCGAGACCGCTTACTGGCAGATGTATGCAGAGCTGGCGCGTTTGCTGGAAATGGATGCCAAGGCGATCGCCGGCTATCAGCGCCTGCTGGCATCGGAAAAATACTCTGACGGCGATTTGCAGAATCTGATTGCCATGCTCGATGCGATGCGCCCGGACCAGGCGGCGAAGGTGGCCGAGTTCGCGTTCGCCAAGTTCAGCCGTACCGATCTCGCGCTGCAGGTGTTGTTCCAGCACGCGCGCTCCGCGAACCAATCGGCGATCAGGCGTTTTCTGGCTGCCCTGCCCGCGGACACGCGCGTCCTGCTTGAGCGTGACCCGCGCTTTCTGAGCGCGCGTGCCGCCCATCTGCAGGCGGGCGGGCAGCTGCGCGCAGCGCTGGCCGACCTGATCGCCACCGATGCCCTCGACCCGCGCAATCCCGATACGCAGTCGGCGATCATCTGGATCCTGATCGCGCTGCGCGATGCGGAGCCGCTGCGGCGCAAGCTGGCCGAGTCGGCGTCGGCGGCCGAACGTGAACCGCGCCTGTGGGGGCCGTTCGCCGCCGCACACATGGCGTTGAACCGCCAGGCCGATGCCCTGCGCTGGTTCCGCAAGCAGGCCGGGCACAACAGCCAGCAGAAGAATGACTACCTCTGGCTCATGGCTTTCGCCGAATGCCTGGATGCGAATTCGCAAGCGGAGACCGCGTGGCGGATTCGCCGCAAGGTTTGGACCGAATTGCGCCACCCCGAAGTACTGGCGGCGATTCCCCCCGACTTGCTGATTTCGATGCGCGATCGCCTGGCCTCGGTGGCGCAGGTGTTCGTCGCCGGTGACCGCGCAAAGCTTGCGATCGAGAGGCTGTTGCACGCAGACCTCAAGACCTTGCAGGCACCGGTGGCTGCATCGGCGCTGCCGGCGACCGGCGCGGAACTGGTGGCGGCCTTGCAGGACATGGCGCCGGCGGCGCAGTTGGTGGCTGGCGCTACAAGCGGGTCATTGCCGGCAGGCTGGT
Organism: Burkholderiales bacterium; assembly: GCA_043736195.1. Lineage (GTDB taxonomy): Bacteria > Pseudomonadota > Gammaproteobacteria > Burkholderiales > JAEUOS01 > JAEUOS01. The sequence goes on from JAYTDE010000337.1 coordinate 1,632, forward strand.
TCGCGCGCGCCGATGCGGCGCCGGCCCCAAGCTTTCCAGCCGCCGACAATGACGCCACTGTCAAGGAACTGGCGCTGGCCTGGGCCCTCAACAGCGAGGCCCATGAACTGGCGCGCGCGTGGCTGCTCAGCCGTTACGCAGGGTCCTTGACGCGCCCCTTGTGGGGCGAACTCTCGGTGGCACTGGCATCCGCCGACCGCGATACCCTGACCCGCCTGATCGATGACCTGCCCGACTGGCTGCCGATGGTCGACAGGGTCGAAGCGGCGCTTACGATCGGCCGTCCGGCGCTGGCACGCACGCTGGCCTTCGAGCAGCTTGAGCATCTGCAATTCGACGAGGAACTGCACGCGCGTTTCACCAACATGGCAGTGGAGGATCCGGCGCGCCTGGCCGGCGCCGTAGTAGGGATTCGGCAGTCGCCGCTGTCGATTGGCCAGACCCGCGCCGAGGCCAGCGCCGACCTGTCGCCACGCCTGAAGCTGGGCTTGAGCTTAAGCGTCAACCGGCAGTCGACCCAGGACGAGACGGTGCTGATCAATGTGCCGCAAACCGACGTTGTCGCGTCGGCATTCCTGCGTTTGCGCACTGAACGCGGCCCCCTGACCTTGAGCGTGCAGCATCGCAGCGCTGTGCGTGAATTCAATGGCATGCGGCTCGACTACGATCTGGCGCTGGCGCCGCGCCTGCGTTTGTCCGGCAGTGCAGGCTATCAGCAGACCGCGATCGAAACGGCGCTCCTGCGCGTCGGCGCGATGAAAAGCGGCTTTGCCAATACCCTGACCTGGACCATCAGCAATCGCGAGTATCTGCGTGCCGGGTTGGCCTGGAACCATTTCACCTCACAAAGTGGCGCTGACCTGGGGCGTAGTACCGTCTACAACCTCGAAGCCGGACATCGCATCCGTAGCGAGTACCCGGATTTCAATCTGCGGCTGTTCAGCACCCGCACCAACCTGGCCGCCAGCGCCACTGCCGATCCGCTGATGGCAAGCTTGCGGCCGGCCGCGCTCGCCACCGGCAGCGACACCTACCTGCCCGCCAGTTCCACCCAGTGGGGCCTGGGCGCGGGCTGGGGCCAGACTCTGCAGGAGCGCTACACGCGCGCGCTGCGGCCGTTTTTCGATTTCAGCCTGTTTCACAACAGCCTGACCGGCAGCGGCCGCGCCGTGCGTCTGGGGCTGGCCGGCAGCCTGGCCGGGCAGGACCATGCGGTGTTTTACTTCAACCAATCCACCGGCACTCCGGGGGCGCCGCAAGGGCTGCGCGAATTCGGTCTTACCTACCAATGGTTTTATTGAGGGACAATTCATCATGAATCTACGAAAACTCAGCTCCCGCCTGTGGCCCCTGGCGCTCATTTGGCTGGCGGCATGCACCACGGTCGACATCGGCCCGCCACCCAGTATCGATCGCGGTGCCAAGTGGGTGCTGCTGCCAATCATGAACCACACCGAGACCCCGCAAGCGGGCTTGCGCGCCGAGGCCATCATCGATGGGGTGCTGCGCGCCAACGGTGTGCGCGAACTCAGGCGTTATCCGGTCGGCCTCAACAACGAGTCGCTGTTCGAACCGCTTGATCGCAAGCAGTTCGACGCTGCGCTGGCCTGGGCCAAGGGGGCAGGTGCGCGCTATGCGGTGGCTGGCGCGGTCGACGAATGGCGCTACAAGGTGGGCATCGACGGCGAGCCCGCGGTGGGCGTGGCCTTGAATGTGATCGACGTCGCCAGTGGCGAGATCCTGTGGAGCGGTGCCGGTGGCAAGACCGGCTGGAGCCGTGAGTCGCTTTCAGGCGTGGCGCAACGCCTGATCCGCCAGTTGTTGCTGCCGGTGATCGGTGCGGCCCGCTAAAAGCCCGCGCGATGACGCCAGCGGAAGTTGCAGGTCCCGATCGCAACGCGCCACGGCTGTGGCTGCGCTCGCTGCTGCTGCGCTTTTTTCCGGGCCAGCAAGTTTCCCAGGAGCCGGGCTGGATCTGGCTGTGGGCCGGCTTCGAGGCGGTGTTGTTCGGCGTAGCTGCGCTCACCCTGGCCTTCTGGTTCAATCCCGACGACCCGTTCGGCGTGCGCGCCGAGTTTCCGTGGCCGTGGGTGGTGCCGGCGGTGGTGGCGCTGCGTTACGGCAGCGTGATCGGCATAGTCGCGGTACTCACCTATTTCGGCGGATGGCTTGGCCTTGAAGCTCTGCAACTCATCACCACCGCGTTTCCCAAGGTGTATTTTCTGGGCGGCCTGATCCTGGTGCTGGTATGCGGCCAGTTTGCGGACGTCTGGAACTCGCGTCAGCGTCGCCTGCGTGCGGTCAATGCCTATCTCGACGAGCGGCTGAATTCACTGACCAAAGGCCATTTCCTGCTGCGCCTGTCGCATGAACGACTCGAGCAGGACCTGCTGGCCAAGCCGCTGACGCTGCGCGAAACACTGGTGCGACTGCGTGCCTTGTCGACGCTTGATCGCGGCGTGGCGCTGCCGGGCGCGGCCGAGTTCCTGCAACTGCTGGCGCAGAGCTGCCAGCTGGAAGTAGCCGCCGTATTCGCGCTGCGGCGTGATGGCGCCTACGAGCGTGAACCGGCGGCAACCCTCGGCCCGGCGCGCTCACTCGATCTGGCTGATCCGCTGCTGGTTTATGGCCTGGAGCAGGGTGATCTGGTGCACGTGCAGATGGCCCAGCCCGGAGCCCGCGAGTTCGATCACAGTCGCTACCTGGTGTGCGCGCCGATGCTCACCGCCAGCGGTGCGCGGGTGGGCCTGGTGGTGGTCGAGCGGTTACCGTTTTTCGCCCTCAACTATGACACCCTGCAGTTGTTCACGGTGCTGCTGGGCTATTACGCCGACGGCGTCGAAGCCGGCCTTGAAACCCGCCAGTTGCTGGCGCGCGTTGCCGCCTGCCCGCCGGATTTCGCTCTCGACCTGGTGCGCCTGGCGCGGATTCGTGACAATGCCGAGATCCAGTCGGCGCTGGTGGCGCTGGTATTCGAGGATGACCAGCGTGGCGCCGACATGTTCGCGCTGGTGCGACGCCTGAAGCGCAACATGGATCTCGGCTGGGAGCCGCGCCTGGCGGGCAAGCTGGTGCAG
>JAYTDE010000338.1:0-1583 GCA_043736195.1 Burkholderiales bacterium
AGGGTTTTTTTCACGGGTCAATCCTTTCAGGTTTGATCAAGCACCTGCCCGGGATGTTTCGGTCCCCGGGCTCCGGCAACTGGCTGCCAACACGCGACAAGCGTGAGGCCCTATAGCTTTGCGCCGCCGCGTTTCCGCGGGTTTGCGGTTGGCCCGCGATGCTTGCGGGCCGCTGCCGGGTTGCCCCGGACAGATTGGCTAACGGCATGGCGGACGAAGACTTTAGGCCTGTATGACAACCAGATGCGAGCGGGCCGTGATCGTGCAAAAATGCGGTTTTAAACCCACAGCCAGCCGCGCCTGCACCAGTGAATATCGACAGCGACGCCGTCAAGACCTATCTCCTGGGTTTGCAGGAGAGCATCGTCGCCGGGCTTGCGGCCGTCGATGGCATGCCTTTCGAGGTTGACCGCTGGTCGCGGCCGTCCGATAGTAGCGAAGGCCTGGGTGGGGGCGGTATCGGCCGGGTCATCGAGAACGGGCACGTGTTCGAGCGTGGTGGCGTCAATTTTTCGCATGTGACCGGTGCGCGGCTGCCGCCCTCGGCCACCACGGCGCGGCCGGAACTCGCCGGGCGCGGCTTCGAGGCGATGGGGGTATCGCTGGTAATGCATCCGCACAACCCGTTTTGTCCCACCGTCCACATGAATGTGCGTTTCCTGATCGCGCGTGCCGAAGGGACGGCCGACGCCTGGTGGTTTGGCGGCGGCATGGACCTGACGCCCTATTACGGCTTCGACAAGGATGCGGCGCGCTTTCATGGTGCGTGCAAAGAGGCGCTCGAACCCTTCGGCCCCGACTACTATCCGCGTTTCAAGAAGGCCTGCGACGAGTATTTCTTTCTCAAGCATCGCAACGAACCGCGCGGCATCGGCGGGGTGTTTTTCGACGATTTCAACGCACCGGGCTTTACCGACAGCTTCGCGCTGACGCGCGCGGTGGGCGATGCTTTCCTGCCGGCCTATGCGGAAATCATCGCGCGCCGCAAAGGCACCGAGTTCGGCGAACGCGAGCGCGACTGGCAATGCTATCGTCGCGGCCGCTATGTGGAGTTCAACCTGGTATTCGATCGCGGCACGCACTTCGGCCTGCAGTCGGGCGGGCGCACCGAATCGATCCTGATGAGCCTGCCGCCCGTAGTCAAGTGGCGCTACAACTGGCAGCCCGAGGCTGGTTCGGCCGAGGCGCGGCTTCTGACCGATTACCTGATCGCCCGCGACTGGGTCTGATCCTTGCTCCCGGATTGAGGCAGGCTCGAACTTGGCTGCCGCATGCGCTGTGCGCATGGCGCATATAAGCTGCGTGCGGTTCGCGTTGATGCGCCCATGCACTACATTTCTTGCGAATGGAAAGAAGGCAATGAAGCTCAATCAATACCACCTGCACGCTCTTTGCACGCTGCTGCTGTTTGCGCACTTGACGCCGGCGCCGGCGCAAACGACCTATCCGGTAAAGCCGGTGCGCATCATCGTCCCGTATACCGCCGGCGGCGCTGCCGATTTCACCGCGCGCCTGATCGCGCAGCGCCTGACGGATGTGTGGAAAGAGCAGGTGCTGGTCGAAAACCGCGGCGGCGCAGGCGG
>JAYTDE010000339.1:0-3149 GCA_043736195.1 Burkholderiales bacterium
GCGCCTATTGCGGCTTGATGTTGGCGGCCTTGACGAGGGTGCGCCACTTCACAGTTTCGGCCGCCTGAAACTCCGCCAGCGCCTCGGGTGATCCGCCGCCAGCTGCGCCGGCCTGTGCCTCGACCCAGGTCTTGACATCCGGCATTGCCAGCACCTTCGCGATATCCGCGTTCAGGCGCGCGATGATCGCAGCGGGCGTGCCGGCCGGCACATACATCGCGTACCAGGCGGTGACTTCATAGCCCGGCACGCCGGCCTCGCTTAAGCTGGGGATCTCGGGCGCCGCCGGATTGCGCTGCAAACCGGTGATGGCGATGGCGCGCAAGGCACCGGAGCGCACATGCGGCAGCACCACCGGCGCGTTGTGGAACATCATCTCGATGTGCCCGCCCAGCAGGTCGGTGGTCATCTGCGAGCTGGCCTTGTAAGGCACGCCGCTGATGGTCAGGCCCGCCATCATGTTGAATTGCTCGGCGGAGAGGTGATTGGAGGTGCCGGAACCGGGATGGCCGTAGCGCACCTTGCCGGGGTTCTGCCTGGCGTAGGCGATCAGTTCGCGCAGATTGTTGACTGGCACACTGGGATGCACCGCCAGAATATTGGCCAGGCGGATCAGAAGCGTGACCGGCGCCAGGTCCTTGACCGGATCAAACGGCATTTTCTCGCCCAGACTTGGCGCCACCGACATCGGGCCGATCAAGCCCATCAACATGGTGTGGCCGTCCGCAGGGGCCTTGGCGCCGCGATCGTGACCGAGAATGCCACCGGCGCCAACCACGTTTTCGACCAGCACCGACTGCGTCCACATTTCACCCAACTTGGCCGAGAGAATGCGGCCGATGGAATCCGGCCCGCTGCCCGGCGGTGCGGGCACGATCATGCGCACCGGCTTGTCGGGATATCGGGCTTGTGCGCGGGCGTCGCCAATACTTGCCACACTCGCTCCGAGCATGGCTGCCACGCACCCCAGTCTTGCCAGTTTTCGAAACATTGTCTCGTTCTCCGTGTTTGCGCGGAACGCGCTTACCGGCTTGCGCGTGCCGCTTGTGTAGTGGTTGCGTTTGTCCGATGTTAGGTGGCGGATTTTGGAATGTCAATCGCGGACGCACAATGGGTGCCAGTGGTCATCACAGCAGCACCGCTGCTCATTTCTGGGGCGCCTGGGGCAATGCAAGAAACTCGGCGAACAGGCGGTCTTCGACCTGCAGGCTGCCACCGCCGTCCTTGGTGACAATGCCCGATTTGCGCAAGCGCTCCACCGCAGCGCGCGCCTTTGCCACCGTGGGTGCCGGCTGGCCGGCTTGAGCCATTGATTTGAGAGTTTCCCGGCCCATCGGCGGCAACTGCCTCGCAATGGCGATCAGAACCGCCTGTTCGACGGGGGTTATCGAATCGAGCAACGCCTTCCAGCCAGCCACTTGCCTGTCATCGTTGATGAAACGCTTAAGAGCCAGATCCACGTCGGTGACACCTTCGGCCGACATGCTGCGCACAATGTCCTTCATCAACGCCGGCTTGAAGCCCAGCCGTTCGAACGCCCGCCGCAAGTCCTCGATCATGGGCTTGCGCCCGCGATGCACGCGCGCGAAATGCCCTGCCAATTCCGACAAGTAATCGTCACCCAGCACCGGAAAGTCCAGCAGTTGCGCGAACTGATACATCGGCGCGCCCGCTGCCGACATGATTCCGGCCAGACCGGACTGCGAAGAACCGGTGAACACAGCCGCCACCTCGGCTTTGCGCTTGTGCAACACCGCCCGCAATGCGGCGACGATGGTGTTGCCGTTGCTCACCTCTCCGAGCGTTTGAATTTCATCAAGCATCAACAGAACTTTCTTGCCTGACGCTTGGGCAACCCTGACAACCAGCACATCCAGACGCAATTCAGGCGAAGCCGGCAATGCCCTGCGTACCGGATGATCGCCCAATTCCAGGCTGGCGCCGACCGCGCCGATTTTCCTGATCGGCGTCGTCGCGAGCTTGCCGACCTTTCCGCTCGGCACGCTCGCATCGTCCAAGGCCTCTTCGAGCGCGTGGTTGATCGCGTCCAGTGGCGCCGTACGCTGCAACCATACGTCCGCATAGACCGGCAGCATTCCGGCCTTTTTCGCCACCGGGGCAAGATCGTGATCGAGGAAGTAGGTCTTGCCCACCCGGCGTGGCGCGAACAGAGCGATAGGCCTGCCTGGCTGCGCCCGCAACAGGCTCAAATAGCTTCTTGCGAGGTCCGGTCGCCTGACTTCAATGTCGTCAAAAGTATCCATCTGGACATTGTCGTTCATTGTCGTAATAAGCGCAATTGTTGTTTTCACGACAACATATGACAATCCACATCCAGTGCCAGACCGGGTCAGCGGCGGCGAATGCAGTCCAGACGGATGCCCCGGCACGCCGCTTCGACACCGAACTGGTTGTCCGAGACCTTGCAACCAAGCGCGCAGCCGCCCCATCTACAATGCCCGCATGACATCCCCGCCACCCGACCCAACGCCGCCGGCGATTCCAGCCGGCTTCAAGCCGCTCACCGCCGGCCCCGCCGACATGTTCATCGGCGTCAACGGCCCCCTGTATCGCAAGCGTGACGGCGAGCAACTTGTGCTCGGCCTGCAGGTGGAGCGGCGCCACTGCAACCCGGGCAACATCTGCCACGGCGGCATGCTTCTGACCTTCGTCGATATCGCGATGGTGATGGCCGCGCACTACCAGGCCAAGCTCAAACGCTTCCTGCCAACCATCAATCTCTCCGCCGACTTTCTGGCGGCGGCACCGCTGGGCGCCTGGATCGAGGCACGCACCGATGTGCTGCGCGTGACCGGCAACATGGTATTCGCGCAGTGCATCGTGTGCGCCGATGGCACCCCGGCGGTGCGTGCTTCAGGGGTATTCAAACTCGGGCCCGAACTCAAGCGGGCGGAAGACGACGCCGGCGGCTGAGCCGCCGACGTCGTTGCGGGAGTTCGCCGCTACGCTCCCGGTATCGCGCGCGTCACCGACACCGTCGGCCCGAAACTGGGCAACGCGCACGAGTGCTTTCCGGTGCCGCCTGCGACCAGCACCAGAATGTCCTTCGGGCTCGGCACCACCGGCACCAGCTTGTCGGCCGGCCCTTCACTCCACTCCGGCGGCCAGTCGCGCATGCCGTACATGCC
>JAYTDE010000340.1:0-4230 GCA_043736195.1 Burkholderiales bacterium
TATCTGAACGGCGACTGGATGCCGATCGAGGACGCGAAGATCCCGGTGCTCGATCGCGGCTTCATCTTCGGCGACGGCATCTATGAGGTGATTCCGGTGTACCGGCGCAAGCCTTTTTATGCGCAGGGCCATCTGGCACGCATGCAGCGCAGCCTCGACGCGATCCGCATCACCAACCCCTACACCGAGGCGCATTGGAACGAACTGATCGCCGAGATGATAGGGCGCCAGCCGTTCGACAATCAGGCGGTGTATTTCCAGATCACCCGCGGTGTGGCCAAGCGCGATCACGCGTTTCCGAGCGACACCAAGCCGACCGTCTTCATGATGTCCAACCCGCTGGCCACGCCGTCGGACGCAAGCTATGCCAATGGCGTGGCGTGCATCACCGCGGTGGACAACCGCTGGTTGCGCTGCGACATCAAATCGACCTCGCTCCTGGGCAACGTGCTGATGCGCCAGCTGGCCGCCGACCAGGACGCGATCGAGACGTTGATGTTTCGCGACGGCCACCTGACCGAGGCCTCCGCATCGAACGTGCTGGTGATCAAGGACGGGGTGATCTGCTCGCCGCAAAAAGACAACCTGATGTTGGGCGGCATCACCCTGGATGCGACCATCGACCTGGCGCGTGCCAACGGCATGCCGCTTGAAATGCGTCCGATCACCGAAGCCGAAGTATGGGACGCCGATGAACTTTGGCTGTCGTCTGCCACCAAGGAAGTGCTGCCCATCACCCGCCTCGATGGCAAACCCGTCGGCCACGGCGCCGGTGCGGGCAAGCCGGGGCCGCTGTTCATGAAAATGCGCGCGGCGTACCAGGCGGCCAAGGCCGCGCTCTGATTCACCGTACCGCGATGACCGTCCCCGAATCGCTGATTCAGTATCCGGTCGATTTCCCGATCAAGGTGATGGGCCGCACCCAGCCCGGCTTCGCCCAGGCGATGCTCGCGCTGGTGAAAAAGCATGCGCCGGATTTCGACGAATCGACCGTCGGCATGCGCTCCTCGCGCGAAGGAAAATTCTTGAGCCTCACCTTCGAGATCCGCGCGGTGTCGCGTGAACAACTTGATGCGCTGTACCAGGACCTGTCGGACCACCCGATGGTGCAAATGGCACTGTGATGCAGTGCGCCGAACCGGCCACGCTTGCCGCCGCGTGCCCCCCGCAGGCATCGTCACGCGAACCGCAGGCTCGGGTGCGCATGCTCGGTCGCACCTTGTACGCGACCACGCTTCAATGCATGCGCGAGTTCACCGATGCGCGCAATGCCGTGACGCCGGATGAAATCTGGCTGACCGAACACGCGCCGGTCTATACCCTGGGGCTGGCCGGCAAGCGGGCGCACCTGCATGATGCAGGCGACATCCCGGTTCTCGAATCGGATCGCGGCGGACAGATTACCTATCACGGTCCCGGTCAGGTCATAGCCTACCTGCTGATCGACCTGCATCGCCGCGACCTGAAAGTGCGGGAACTGGTGCGCCTGGTCGAGGAAGCACTGATTGAAACCCTGGCCGCCTACGGCATCGCCGGCGAACGACAGTCCGGCATGCCGGGGGTGTATGTCGCCGGCGCCAAGATCGCCGCGCTTGGGCTTAAGGTACGGCGCGGCTGCTGCTATCACGGCGCGAGCCTGAATGTCGACCTTGACTTGGCCCCGTTCACCGGCATCGATCCCTGCGGTTATGCCGGCCTGCGCTCGACATCCATCAGTCTGCTGGGCGCATCCGCCGCCGTGGCCGACGCCGGCCGGCGCCTGGCGGCCAATCTGCTGGCGGCGTTTGAGCGACACGGAACGCGGGACGCATGAGCGTCATTCCGGGTATAGCTTCGTCGCACGATGCCTCGGCATGCGTGCCGCGCGACGGCGTTTTGCCCGCTGCCGTATCCGAGGAACGCATGTCGCGCATCAAGTGCGACGGCGGGCGCCTGCCGCGGCGCGTACGGCGCGATCGCAATCCACGCTACCGGGCCCTGATCGAACGCTATCGCCAGCTCTCGGGCATCCCGCTGGTGCTCAACACCAGCTTCAACGTGCATGAAGAGCCGATCGTGCGCGGCCCGCATGAGGCGGTGCAGGCACTGGTCGACCGCCGCATCGATCAACTGGCCATCGGTGATTTCTGGGTGCCCGGCGTCGCGGGGCATCCATGAGCGCTCCCGCCCGGCCGCCCGCAGGGAGCACCGAATTGAGCAATGCGCCTCCCTCCGGGAGGATGTCACTTGAGTGACAGGAGGGTAGTGCAATGACCCAGAAGGTCTGGCAACGCTGCCATGAATTGGTCGGCTGCGCGGTCGATGCGGCCGCGGTCAAGGTGGTGTTCGACGTCGGCGCGCGCGATTGCGCCGAAAGCGCCGATTTCGCGCACGCCTATCCGGCGGCCACCGTCTATGCCTTCGAGTGCAATCCGGCGACCCTGCCCAAATGTCGCGCCGCGGCCGCGGCCGAACCGCGTATCCGTCTGACCGAAAAAGCGGTCGCCGCGCAAGAAGGCAGGCTGTCGTTCTTCGCGATTGACCCTGCAAGGTCGGTGGGTGGTACGCCGGGCGGCAACCACGGCGCCTCGTCGATGTTCGAGGCCAGCGGCGCTTATCCGGAAGAGACTTACGCGCAAAACCGCATCGAGGTCGAGTCGATCCGCCTCGACCGCTTTTGCGCCGCAGCCCAGGTGAGGGCCATCGACATCCTGTGGATGGATGTGCAAGGTGCCGAATTGCTGGTGCTCGAAGGCCTGGGCGAGTTGCTCCCGAAGGTCTCGTTCATCCACATGGAGGTCGAGTTTTTCGAGATCTACAAGGGCCAGGCGCTGTTTCCCGCGGTCGATGCGCTGTTGCGCGGACGCGGCTTTCGACTGGCCGGCTTCACTTCGTATTCCCGATACGCGGCCGACGCCCTGTATGTCGGACCGGACGCGGTATTTCCGTTCGCACGCGCGCAACGCGAGTATCCTTATTTGCAGCGCAATCTCGCCAAGTACAAGCGGCACCGGTGGAAGCGCAGCTTGCGGCGCGCGCTCGGCATGCGCGAGTGGCCCGAGGCGAAACCGGCGACGCGCGCAATCGACACGGAGTCAAGTTAAATGGCATTGGTGCAAGGCGAAAAACTCAAGGGCGAGTCGAAGATTCGCGGCATTCCCATCAAGGTGGTGGGTGCCGCCGCACTGAAGAAACCGGACTGGATCCGCGTCAAGGCCGGATCGCCATCGACCCGCTTCACCGAGATCAAGCAGATCCTGCGCGAACACAATCTGCACACCGTGTGCGAGGAAGCCTCCTGCCCGAACATCGGCGAATGTTTCGGCAAGGGCACCGCGACCTTCATGATCATGGGCGACGTGTGCACGCGACGTTGCCCGTTCTGTGACGTCGGCCACGGCCGGCCCAACCCGCTGGATGTGGACGAACCGCGGAATCTGGCCAGGACCATCGCCGCACTCAAGCTCAAGTACGTGGTGATCACCTCGGTCGACCGCGACGACCTCAAGGACGGCGGCGCGCAGCACTTCGTCGATTGCATCCGTGCGGTGCGCACCCATGCGCCCGCGACCCGCATCGAGATCCTCACGCCGGATTTTCGCGGCCGCATGGATCGCGCACTGGCCATCCTGGGCGCTGCGCCGCCGGACGTCATGAATCACAATCTGGAGACCGTGCCGCGCCTGTACAAGGAGGCGCGACCGGGCTCCGACTATGCGCATTCGCTCAAGCTGCTCAAAGATTTCAAGGCCGGCCATCCGGGCGTGCCGACCAAGTCGGGCCTGATGCTGGGCCTGGGCGAGCGCGACGAGGAAATTCTTGCGGTGATGCGCGACATGCGCGCGCACACCATCGACATGCTTACCCTGGGGCAGTACCTGGCGCCTTCCGGCCACCACCTGCCGGTCAAGCGCTACGTCGAACCGGCCGTATTCAGGATGTTCGAGTCCGAAGCGGCGAAGCTGGGCTTTTCACATGCAGCCTGCGGGCCTATGGTGCGCTCCAGCTACCATGCCGACGTGCAGGCGCATCAGTCGGGGTTGGTGTGAGGCCGCGCGCTGCGCTAAGGTTCGGGAACGCCGTATCGACGTTCGTTACAGGACGCCAATCACCTTGAGCGGCACGTAGATGGTCATGACCAGCACGATGATGAGGGCTACGCCTGCCAGCACGCGGGTCAACGGTGTCGGGTTCTCCGGCATCTGCCAGGTGCCCGGATCCCATTTATCCATCCACACCCATTTGCGCTCG
>JAYTDE010000341.1:0-7813 GCA_043736195.1 Burkholderiales bacterium
CGACAAGGGTGGTTCGAACGCGTTGCAATGCGGGCAGCCGTACCAGAAGAACTCCATGACCTCGATCTTGCCCGCTGTTTCGACCGTCTGCGGTGTATCGAGCACTTTGTAGTCGATGCCGGCGTCGGGTGCGCGGCGTTGGGCCAATGCGGGTGCGGCTGCCGCACTGGCGCCAGCGGCCAGAGTGCCGATGAATGTCCTGCGTGCTGGGTTCATGATGGTGCTCACTATTGGTTGCAAGGGTGATTTGGGCCGCACACGCTATTTGCGTTCGCGCCTGGCCAGGTCGATGAACTGGTCGAGCATTTTCATCGCTTCAAAGTGGCTGCCTGCCTGGCCACTGGAAAACAGGTACTTGCCGGCCACCACCAAGGTGGGAGTGGCGCGGATGTTGTAGTCGATGGTCAGCTTGCGTGCCGCATCGACCCGTGCGCGGTTGTCGTCCGAATTGAAGGCTTCGATGAAGCGCGCGCGATCGACACCGTTGCGCGCCACCCAGTCGAACAGCTTTTGCTCGTCCGACAGCATGACGCCGTCGAAATTGATCACGTCGTAAACCGGGCGATGCAGGCGTCGCGCCTGGCTCAGTTTGTCGAGCGCGAAGTAGGCGCGCGTGAGGGTCAGCCATTTATCGTCGCGCAGTGCCGGCAGATAGCGCAGCTCGACGTCGGCAGGCTTCTTCAACAACCAGTCTTCGATCAGCGGCTGCTGATCGAAGCAGTGCGGGCAGCCGTAGTAGAAAAACAGCAGCACTTCGATCTTGTCTCTCGGGCTGTCGCCCAACAGGCCTGCGACCGGCGGCAGCACCGGGTCCAGCGTGCGATACGGCAGCGAGGAACGTATCTGCGCCGAACCTGCGCTGGTGAAGGCCAGGGCGCCCAGAAAAACCGCAATTGTCAGTATCCGCATGCAAAACCTCCCGTTGCCGGGCAATCGCGGCATGGAGAAGCCATGCCCACCGGGGTTTGACGCCGCTATTGCTTCTGGGGTTCCTTGAGCCGAATCAACGAAGCTTCGACGCCGTTTTGTGTCAGCGTAGCACGGACCCGGTTGATGTCGTCGAGCCGGCCATAGGGCCCCAGCCGGACCCGGTGCATGGTGCCCTTGCCTTCGATGTCGACGCTTTCAACGCGGGCCTCGAAGCCCATCAAAGCGAGCTTGGCTTTCTGGTTGTCGGCGTCGCCGGCCGAGCCGAACGCGCCGGCTTGCAGAAAATAGGTTTCCTTCGGCGCCGCCGGCGCGGGATCGCCAGGCTTGGCAGGCTCGGCCTTTGCTTCCTGCCTGGCCGCCTCGATCGCCTTTTTGGGGTCGATCACTTCTTCCTTGCCGGGCAGGATTTCGTAGAACGAAAAGCGCTTTTCGCCTTCCTTGCCCGCTGTGCCACCTTTGGCGTCGCCGGTCTTGGCATCACGGCCATACAGGGGTTTGTTGGGATCGGAACTGTCGGCGCCGCCCTTGGGTGCGGATTTTTCACCACGGCCGGTCTTGTCGGCGAACGGTTTGGGGCCCTTGTTGAGATAGAACGCGACCGCCACCGCCAGCAACAGGCCGAGCAAGAGGCCGATCACGATGCCGATCAAAGTACCGCCGGCATGCCTGCGTTTGGTGTCGCCGGGTGCGCTCCTGGGCTTGTAGTCGCGGTGTGCCATGTGGATGGAAAGAGGTTTCGTCACATCTGCTCGGGCGCCGATACACCCAGCAGGGCCAGCGTGTTGCGAATCACCTGCGCTGTGGCGGCGTACAGCGCCAAGCGTGCCATTTTAACCCCTTCAGGCGCGCTCAAGACCCGTAGTTCGCGTTCGTTGTAGAGCGCATGAAAGCCGGCGGCCAAGTCGCGCACGTAAAAAGTCAGGTCATGCGGTGCAAGGTCACGGCAAGCGATGTGGATAGCATCGGGAAACTCCGCCAGTTTTTGCGCCAACGCCAGTTCACGCTCGTGCGCAAGGGGCGCGAGGTCGCTGCCCCTCAATGCGCCCAGCCGCTCATGCCAGTTGGTGTCCCAGGCACGCAGCACGCTGCAGATGCGCGCATGCGCGTACTGCACGTAGTGCACCGGGTTCTCGTCCGTATTCTTCAGGGCCAAGTCGACGTCGAAGATGAATTCGGTATCCGCCTTGCGCGAAATCAGGAAAAAACGCACCGCATCCCGCCCGCGCGCACGTTCGGCTTCGCCGGCGCCGCCGCCGGACATCTCGATCAGGTCGCGTAGCGTCACGTAGGAACCGGCGCGCTTGGAGAGCTTGACCTCTGCGCCGCCCTTCATCACCGTGACCATCTTGTGCAGCAGGTAATCGGGGTAGCCCGCGGGCACGCCCAGATTGGCCGCCTGCAGGCCGGCGCGCACCCGCGCGATGGTGCCGTGGTGGTCGGAACCCTGCACATTGACCACGCGGGCAAAGCCGCGCCGCCATTTGGCTATGTGATAGGCCACGTCCGGCACGAAATAGGTATAGGAGCCGTCGGATTTTTTCATCACCCGGTCCTTGTCGTCGCCATACTCGGTGCTGCGCAGCCACAGCGCGCCGCCTTCTTCATAGGTCTTGCCGGCGGCCTTGAGCGCTGCCACGGTTTCTAGGACTTTTCCTTCGGTATACAGCGAGGATTCAAGATAGTAGTTGTCGAAGCGCACGCCGAAGATGCGCAGATCGATGTCCTGCTCGTGGCGCAGGTAGGCGACCGCGAATTTGCGGATCGATTCCAGATCGTCCGGGTTGCCCGAGGGCATGGCTTCGACATCGGCGGCCTTGACCGGCATTTTGGCTACGAAGTCGGTGGCGATGTCGCCGATGTAGTCGCCGTTGTAGGCCGCTTCCGGCCACCCTGCATCGCCCGGCTTGAAACCGCGGCAGCGCGCCTGCACCGATAAGGCAAGGTTGGCTATCTGCACCCCGGCGTCGTTGTAGTAGAACTCGCGCGTGACCGTATGCCCGCAGGCTTCGAACAGCGAAGAAAGAGCGTCACCCAGCGCGCCCTGGCGGCCGTGGCCCACGTGCAGCGGCCCGGTGGGGTTGGCCGACACGAATTCGACCAGCACGCGCCCGGCGCTGCCGGGCGCGGCATGGCCGAAGCGTTCTGCGTCGGTCAGCACTTCACGCACCACGCCTAACTTGGCTTGGGCGCGGATGCGCAGATTGATGAAGCCGGGCCCGGCCACTTCCGCCGCTTCGATCACCCCGTCAGGCTGGGCCAGCAAGGCGGCCGTCACGGCCAAGGCCAGGTCGCGCGGGTTCTTCTTCAGCTTTTTGGCCAGCTGCAGCGCCACATTGCAGGCCAGATCGCCATGGGATGCGATCTTCGGGCGCTCCAGCGCGATCGCCGGCATGTCGGTGATCGCAATGCCGGTGGTGGAGGCCAGCGCGGCCTCGAAGGCAGCGACGATTTCGAGTTTTACTGCGGGGAGCATGGGAGGGGCGCCTGAAGGTGCGGCGGTGGCGCGGTGGGTAATTGGAAATTATAGCCAATGGCGATGAGTTGCTTGAGCCCAAAGCGTGAATAAGGCCCTTAACTGGTGGCGGGAGCAGGCACAAGGAATGCGGCCATGCACAGCACGTCACGAAGAGGCTGAGCAGCCATGGCGCATTGCCGCAGATGGATTTATATCAAGTCGCGTAAAAAGCATTAAGAGGTATGAAACATAAAAATAATGCATAATAAGGAATAAGGCGCCTTTCGATACCTCGAAATACATTAAATGAAGCCCGATATCCACCAGATCATTCGAACACGTCGGCTTGCATTGGGCCTGTCGCAACTCGAGATCGCACGCAGAAGCGGCATTCAGCAGCGGCAGGTGTCGCTCTTTGAACGCGGGAGCGACATCACGCTCTCCACACTGCTGAAGCTGGCGCAGGCGCTCGATCTGGAGCTCATGCCGGTTGCCCGCGATGACGCAGCAAAACTTGAATCTTGGCTCCAGGCCAAACGCATGTTGACGCTTTCGGACCCCTCGCCGTCATTGCTCGAACGCTACCAGGTGAAGGACGACGAACAGCGGGACGAAGCGCGATCGAATGACTGATGCACGCGTCCTCAAGATACTGCTGGGTGAAGTCCTGGTGGGCTACCTCACCGGCTTTCAGGACGGCAAGAACCTGTTCGCCTTCGACGACAGCTACATCGATCTGGGAGCCGGCCGTCCGACCCTGAGCCTATGGGCGGGAACTCCCGGCGACGAAGAAGCGAGCGTGCGCCGCCTGCGCGAAATTCATTCGAGCCGCATGAAGTTGCCGCCGTTCTTCAGCAACCTGCTGCCCGAGGGCGTGCTGCGGGAGTACATGGTTAAACACCTGAAGATTCACCGCGACCACGAATTCGACATCCTCGCGGCATTGGGCACCAGCCTGCCCGGTGCGGTTCGCGCGCTTCCGGCCAATGAGTTGCCGCCTGCTGCCATCAACTACCGACCCGGCGCTCCACACGCAGCCACCTTCGATACACCGATCAAATTTTCGCTCGGCGGATCGCAACTGAAGTTCTCGATGATTGAGCGCGGCGGGCGTTTCTTGCTGGAAGATGGCGGCGATGAATGGATCGTCAAACCCCCGCATCCGACCCACCCCAACGTCCCGCGGAACGAGTACACGATGATGCGGCTGGCTGCCGCTGCTGGAATCCAAACGCCCGAAGTGAAGTTGGTGAACATCGACGATGTCGATCTGGGCGGCATCAGGGGCCTTTCGATACCGCGCTGGGAAAACCTGGCGTATGCCATCAAGCGTTATGACCGCAGCGCGGCAGGCCGCTTCCATGTTGAAGACTTCGCGCAGGTTTTCAACGTCTATGCCGACCAGGAGTACAGGGCAACCAATTACGATACCGTCGGCAGATTGATCTTCGACCTTTTTCCCAACCGCTTCGAGCAACTCGCGGAATTCATGCGGCGCCTGGTCGTGAACATCTTGATCGGCAACGGTGACGCCCATCTCAAGAACTGGTCAGTGATCTACCGGGACAAAGTCCGCCCTCAGCTGGCGCCGACGTACGACCTGGTATCGACCATTCAATATGTCGAGAACGACAGCCTCGCCCTCAATCTGGGTGGGGAAAAGCGCTTCGAAGCGATCGATGAATCGCATTTCGACCGGCTCGCCCGGCGCATGGAAGCGCCGCCGAAATTCGTGCTGGGCATAGTCAAGGAGGCCGTGGCCGCCGCGCGCAAGGAGTGGCCGGCGATCCTGCGCGAAGCCGGGTTGCCTGCCGATATGCGTGAACGTCTTCATGCGCATTGGGGTGGGCTTTCCGGGCTGCTGCGGATAGGGCGATAGCGGATCGCCTGGCCCCCTGATGGCTACGAATTGGGCAAATTCAAATACCAGGCTTATCCGCCGTCACCACACGGGAAGTTTCCTTGACCACATGCTCTCGCGTGACCTCACCTGTGAAGCGGTCGTATTTGAAATACCCGGAAGTGAAGGCGATCGGGATGATTTCATACCTGAAAAATAGTGCGATCGCTAATCCGGAAAGAACCACAATCACGCCCGCGACCAGCCGCCGCATCAGGATCAACGAATCCCTCTCGGCGTCGGAGAGGCCCTGCCGCATCCAGCGCAGCAACTTTGCGATCGCAACAGTCGTGTAGGTTGCAATGACAACCAGCACAATCAGCGCGCCCCAGAGCGACAAGACGCTCGAAAGATCACCGAGTTCGCAGTCGAATACCGGCAACAGGACAATCGCCGGCGGCGGAATCAAGAACGCATTGGCTAAAGCCACCCGAGCCCGCCCGTTGCAGTGCGGCGACATGAACTTGCTCATACAAGACTTATCCGGTTTCCGCCTGGCAATGCGGGCAATTGATGACATGCTCATTCGTAAGCATGGTTCGGGTCCTGCAGTTTGTGTGTCAGCGTGCACTCGGCGGCAGCGACCTCGACTAAATCGATATTGCAGCCCCATCCTTTTAGCCAAACATTTTCCCCACACACCTTCTCGATCAAGCCGGCGTGGCGCGACCCATGGCTCGTCGTGCTGGCACGTGATGTGGTTTGTAGTTCCATATCGTGATGATGCGCGATGATGTAATCGGTGTCCCAGCTCGCAAGCTTGTCAATTTCAGGCAATCAGGGCGGTGATGCCGGCAGTAAGTGGCTTTGCTTTCCCAATCTCGACGTCGTAATCCCTGCTTTATCAGCAATAGCGGATCGCTTAGCCGGAGAATGGCCACGAACGCGGGGTTCATTGAGTTGTAGCGAACGCGATTGCCCGCAGGACATCAAGGCCGTTGCCGATGCGATGCGAGCAAGCCAAATGACATCGAGTACCTCAAGCCGCTCGAATTCATCGAAGTCAATCGCCAGGCCGCCTGGTAGCGGCACAAGGGACTGCTAAAATTTTGCGGTCAACCTGAAGGAAGGTGAAACCATGAGCACGTTCGATATCTACGCAGAGCCCAAAGCCCCGCGCGCCAAGGGTGCACGCAAGCCCGCCGCAAAGAAACCCGTGGCCAGCAAAAAGGTAGCTGCAAAAGACATGAGCGCTGACGCCTATTTGCGATCATCTGCGGCAAATTTGGCAATATTGACAGCCTCTTTGAAAGCCGCGAAGCGAGGGCAGCTGATCTCGTTCGATCCGCGGAAAAAGTGAACATCGATTGGACCGCGCAAGGGTTACGCGACATCGCCTACTGGGGCGCGGTAAACCCGAAAATAATCACCAAGATAAATTCACTGCTTTCGAACATCGAGCGCACCCCGTTCTCCGGCTTGGGAAAGCCGGAAGCGCTCAAAGGAAATCTGTCCGGCTGGTGGTCACGCCGCATCAACGATGAGCATGGATTGGTATACCGCGTCGAAGGTCAAAGCATCATCGTTTTGCAGTGCCGATTCCACTACGCCAAGTAACTACATAGGTCCTGCCTGGCCCCGCCTTGGCCGCATCAAGCTGCCATGGTTCTTCAGCAACCTCCCGCTAGAAGGCGTGCTGCCGGAATACATGGTCAGCCTCGCGCTCAATCTGGGTGCGGAACAGCGCTTCAAAGCCATCAATGAATTGCATTTCGACCGGCGCGCCCGGCGCATGGAAGCACCGCCGAAATTCGCGCTGAGCGTAGTCAAGGAGACGGTGGCAAGCGCGCGCAAGGAGTGGGGCCAAGGATCAGCGGGAAGTTGGGTTGCCCGAAGATATCCAGGAATGCCTTTATGCCCATTGGGGCGAGCTTTCGGATCTGCTGCGGCCACGGAAAAAGTGGATCGCTTGGCCGGAGAATGGTCACCAGCGTGGGGTTTATTGAGTTTTAGCGAACGCGATTGGACGACCGCCTCAACCCCACCCGCCACCCGAACCATTTTATTTCTGACGCTTCGCTTACGCGGCGAAATGTTTTACGCGCTGTGTTGAAAACCAGGCCAAGTCGTAATCCCTTCTTCATCAGGGCGGTGATGCAGGCGGCGTACACCGTGGCCTGCGAGGGCTACGTATCGTCGTAATCCCTTCTTCATCAGGGCGGTGATGCAGGCGCAACGCTGACCGGCATCGCCGACTACTACGGGTCGTAATCCCTTCTTCATCAGGGCGGTGATGCAGGCTTGATCGAATGGCCTACGCGCATTACATCGAGGTCGTAATCCCTTCTTCATCAGGGCGGTGATGCAGGCAGGTTAAGAAAACCGACGCGCCGTTCATGAGAGTCGTAATCCCTTCTTCATCAGGGCGGTGATGCAGGCCTTCAGCATGGGAGCATTGACGCAGGCGCTTAAGTCGTAATCCCTTCTTCATCAGGGCGGTGATGCAGGCCTGAGATCGAGGGACACAAACGTATTTGGGCAGTCGTAATCCCTTCTTCATCAGGGCGGTGATGCAGGCTGGCGACGAT
>JAYTDE010000342.1:0-2327 GCA_043736195.1 Burkholderiales bacterium
AGCGGCGCCTGCACCGCCACGACCGAGCTCCAGTCGCAACCCAGCTCCTCGGCCAGCAGCATCGGTAGCGCGGTATAGATACCCTGGCCCATTTCGGAGCGCGGCACCGCGACGGTGACCGTGCCTTCGGGCGATAGGGTCAGCCAGCCGTTGAGCTGCACATCACCGCGCCCAAGCGGCATGGACGACGATTCCGCCAGCAGCTTTTGCTTGGGCGGGGTGACTCCCCAGCCCACCACCAGGGTACCGGCAATGCCTGCGCCGGTCAAAAGGAAGGTGCGGCGTTTCATTTCTTGCCTCCGGCGTCGCTGTTCGGTGTCGTCAATGCCACCTTGCCGGATGTCCGGGGCAAGGTGGTCAGTATTGGCGATAGCGCCAGTGCAGGGGTGGCGCCGACCACGGTCTTGATGGCGGCACTCGGTACCACTTCTTGCGCTGCCGCCGCAGGTGCCGCCGTGGACGCGTCCTTGATGGCCGCGCGAATGCGCTGGTAGGTGCCGCAACGGCAAATGTTGGTGATCTCGCGGTCGATGTCGGCATCGGTCGGGGAAGGGATCTTGGCCAGCAGCGCACTGGCCGCCATCAGCATGCCCGACTGGCAATAACCGCACTGCGGTACCTGGTGCCGGATCCAGGCCTGTTGCAGCTTGGTGAGGTGCTCGCGCCCGAGGTCTTCGATGGTGCGCACCTTCTTGCCGGCAACGCTTGCCAGCGGAACCACGCAGGAGCGCACCGCCGCACCGTCGACATGCACCGCGCAGGCGCCGCAGGCGGCGATGCCGCAGCCAAACTTGGTGCCGGTCAGGTTCAGGTGATCGCGCAGTACCCACAGTAGCGGGGTGTCAGGCGCTGCATCGACCAAGCGTTCGGTGCCGTTGATATTGAGTGTTGGCAAGATACCTCCCGCGACCAGACCGAAACACAAGTTTAGGGGAAAACCGGCGTGCTATGCTCGTCCGCCTATTCCGCCTGGATCGATTGCCTTGCTGGGAGCATTGCTCAGACGCTGGTTCGGCACTGGCGCAGCGCCAGGCCCCGCGCCGCACGCCGTGCCCGCGCCTGACGCAGATGCGGCGTTCGCCGCCGGGCTGGCTGCGTTTCATGCCGGCCAGTACGCTGTGGCCGTCGCACGTTTCCGCATCGTGCATGGTGCCCGTCCCGCCGACCTTGTGGGCATTTACCATCTGGCCAGCGCGCTGGCAGCCGCCGGTGATTTGAACGCGGCGGCGCCGCTTGCGGCGCGCGTGTTCGAAGCCGAACCAGGCAATCCGGATCATGCCGCCTGTCTGCGTTTCATCACCGTCAACATCGGTTTGCAGGGCGCGCCGGGGGAAGACCCGTTCTGGGCGGCGATCGCGCGCGGCAATCGCCTGCTCGATGGCGGCCACTTCGACGCCGCGCTTGCCGAGTATCGCGCTGCGCAGGAAGAGGCCCCGGCAAGTGCGGTGGGTTTCGATCGCATCGGCGTCGCACTGTGCAACCTTGAGCGCTTTACCGCAGCCGATGAATCCCTGCGCGCCGCCGCACGGCTCGGCTGGCCGCTGCATCACATGGTCGACCTGCGCGCGAGCAGGCTCGAAGCCTGCGTGACCGGCCAGGGCTGGCGTGACTACCAGGCGGCATTGGCACCGCGCGCCCAGCGCGGCGCCGCGGGCGCGACGCTGCTGCTTGGCTGCGATGGCGCATATTTCAAGAGCTTCGTTCCGGCCCTGGTGAATTCACTGACGCGCAATGCCGGGCTGGCCCTGCGTTTGCACATCCATCTGCTCGATGCCGATGCGTCGTGCGACGCCCTGCGGGCGCAACTGCCGGCGCGCGGCGATATCGAAATCGAGATCAGCATCGGGCCGGACGACTACTCGGCCGCCAATCGGCGCCTGGCGTATGCCTGCACCCGTTTCCTCCTGGTGCCGGCCCTGCTGGCGCGTGACGGCCTGCCGGTGCTGGTGCTGGATGCGGACCTGCTGGTGTTGCGCCCGCTGGCTCCCTTGTTCGAAACTCTCGCGCCGGCGGATTTCGCGATTCCGCTGGGTGGCGCCGGCCATCGCGAGCCTGCGGAGATGCTGTGGGCATCGCTGGTGTGGTTCGCACCGACACCTGCCGGCCAGGCGCTTGCCAGACTGGCTGCGAACTACATCGCCGACACCATCGCCGCAGGTCGCGCCGAATGGTTCATCGACCAGATCGCGCTGTTGGCGGCGTATGTGCACGGGCGCGCCGATGCTGCCACGCGGGTGGCGTTGTTGCCGACCGCATTGCTCGACAGCAGCGAGGCGCCAGGTGCCGCCGCCGATGCGGCGGACCCACTTCATGCGTGTTTCTGGGCC
>JAYTDE010000343.1:0-5634 GCA_043736195.1 Burkholderiales bacterium
CCCCAGGGTCTGCGAGGTCGAGGCCGGGCTGGTGAGGCTGCCGGTGGCGATGCGAATGCCGGCCGAGACGTTCTCACCCACCTTTGCCAGGAACCCGAAACGTGCGCGCAGGGTGAAGCGTGTGCGGTCTTCGGTGGTATTGATCAAGTCCGGCGCGTAGGCCGGATTGCCGGCCGCACCCTGTGCCTGGTAGAAGGCGGCCGGCGTATTGGTGCGATCGAACAGCTCATCCTGCAGACGCAGGCGGATATCGCCTTCGAAGCGGATGCGCTCGATCCAGTCAGGCAGGGTGCCGGGGTCGCCCCAGCGCTCGCGCTTGGCCTGCGACAGCACTTCCTGCTTGATCTGCTCGCGGATCTCGGTTTTTACCGTCTCGGACACGTAGGGCACGCGCACCACCGGCTTGCCGTCCGGCCCGATGCGGGCGGACTGCGGCGCATCCGGGGTGGCCGGCCGCGCCTGCGCTCGCTTCATCAGGTCGGCGGCTTTCTCGCGGCTCAAAAGCCCTTGCTCGACCAGAGCTTCGATCAGTGCCTGGGTGGTGGCACGCAATTGCTCCAGGTCTTCGCGTTCCCCGGCGTGGAGCGGCGTGGTCAAGGCCAGCGCCAGCAAGGTGACAAGCGCGAGATGGCGCGGGCGAATTCGTCGGCTATTCATTTTGTTTCACGCATCAGGTTGAAGGCGCTCGGGGCTTAACCCGAAGCGCGCGAGGTGAACTGGAAACGCAGGGGTTGCGGCATTTCGGCCGGCGGTGCCAGGCGCAGGCTGCGCACCTCGGCTAAAACCAGGCGCAGGTCTTCATCCACCTCCGGGTTGCCGGTAGGCGTGAGTTCGAAGCCCTTGATGCTGCCGTCGGCTTCCAGCCAGATCTTGTAGTTGGCGCGGAAATCACGGTTCCGGCTGTTGGCGCCAAGCCGCTTCTTGATCTCGTCGTGCAGCAACTGCTGCGCGCTATTGGTGAACATGGCGAACTGCGTCCTGCTGGCACCGGTGGTCGCAGGCCCGCCGGTTACCGGCGCCGGCTGGCCGATCTTGCTCATGTCATCGCTTACGACCTTGCCGCCGCCAAAGACGCTCGGTCCGTCGCCGGCCGCGCCTTCCATTTTCAGGCTCTGGTCGGGCGCCGCCGGCTCGTTCTTCTGCTCCACCTGCTCCATCTTCACCTCCTTCTGCTCCTTCGGCGTTTCAGGACGTTTTTCCTCCTTGGGCGGCGGTGGTGGCGGTGGCGGCGTGGTGGGGATGAGCGAAATCTTCGGCGGCTTTTTCGGCCCGCTGCTGCTCTTCAAGTTCATGAAGTAATGGACCGCGCCGCCCATCAGGGCGAGCAACAGCAGCACCGCAACCCCGATCAGGAGCTTGGTCTTCAAGGAACCTTCGCCCGCTTCGGCCATCTCAGGTGCCGATCCTCGCCGTGGCTAAGCCCAGGTTGGAAATGTTGAGGCGCCCGGCCAGGTCGATCACCTCGACCACCCGCGCGTATTCGGCTTGCGGGTCGCCCTTGATCACCAGCGACATGTCGGGCGCGCGGCTGTGCACGGCGGTGAGCAGCGACATGTCGGGCGCGCGGCTGTGCACGGCGGTGAGCAGCGACTCCAGCTCGCCCATGGTGACGGAGGCACCGTTCAACAACAAACGCCCGCCCGGCATCACCTGCACGATGCGCAGTTCCTTCTTCACCGTCGAGGGCTTATTGCTCGGCTTGGGCAGGTTGATGTTGAGGCCCTGCACCGAGGCGGTGGTCATGAGGATGAAGATCACCAGCAGCACATAGGCCAGGTCCAGCATGGGCGTGACGTTGATGCTGTCGTAGGGTTTGGTTTCGGCTTGTACCTGCATGTCATTTCGCCCTTACGGTGACTAAGCCCACATCGACGATGCCCTGCCGCTTCATCATTTCCAGCACCTCCATGACCTTGCCGTACTGCACCCGGCCATCGCCCTTGACGACAACAGGCAATCCCGGATTGCCCGCCTTCAACTGACCCAAGCGCTCTTCCAGTGACTCCATGGTCATCGGATAAGCATCCAGAAACAGGTCGCCACGCTCGGATACCGTGACCGCGCGCGTGCCCGCCTTGGCCAGGCTGGCGGCGGTCTTGGTCTTGGGTAAATCCACCTTCACACCCTGCACCGAGGCTGTGGTCATGATGATGAAGATCACCAGCAGCACATAGGCCAGGTCCAGCATGGGCGTGACGTTGATCTCGTCGTAGGCCTGGTTTTCCGCCTGAACTTGCATGGCTTGCGCTGGTTCTTAAGGTTCGTAGAGCTCGGCCGACTTGGTGCGAAACTCGTCGGAGAACACCAGGATGTCGGAGGTGACCTCCTTGATCTTGGAGGCCAGCCAGTTGTAGCCGAACAGCGCCGGGATCGCCACGCCCAGGCCGGCGACGGTGGCCACCAGCGCCGCGGCGATGCCGGGCGCGATGGCGTTGACGTTGACATCCCCCGCCGCGGCGATGGCTGCGAAGGTGATCATTACGCCCACCACCGTGCCTAACAGGCCGAGGAAAGGTCCGCCGGCAATCGCGATGGTGAGCAGCACGATCTGGCTGTTCAAGCGCTGACCTTCGCGCACGATGCCCGCGTCCATCGAGGCGCGAATCGCTTCGAGCGCGGCCAGCGAGAGCTTGTGGGTCTTGCCCGCGCGTGCCTGTTGCTCGAAGCGATGGGCGATCTCGGAAAGGCCGATGGTGTAGATGCGGTACATCGGCGAATGCCTGACCGCCTTTTCGTTGGCCAGCGCCGCGGCTTCCGGGTCGCCGGGGGTGAGCAGTTGCGCCGACTTCTCGCGAAAGCGCGTGACGAAGAAGTCGTTGCCCTTTTGCGCTTTGAGGATGAAGCTGGTCTTGGTGATCATCACCCACACGCTGATGACAAACATCACTGCCAGAATGCCGACGACGACCCAGCCGTCCACGGTGAGGGCGCCCAGCAGGATGCCCATGTAGGAGGCCTCCTCGCCGCCAGCCTTTTCCTCGGCCACCACCAGCGGCGACTCGGCCATCTCGGCCACGGCGCGGGCGCGGATGTAGTCTTGCGCGCGCGCCACGCTGGCCAAGCCCACCTCGTCTAACTCACCCTTGAAGCCTTCGCCCACCACCGCCGCGCCGGCTACGTCGGCAAACGCGAAATCGCCGGAACCGGCCGCCGCGCCGTCAATGTAGAAGGTGATCTTGCCGCCGACGACCGACACGGCGACGTTTTGCCAGACGCCCGGCTTGAGCGCGGTGGTGGCGGCAGCCTTGGCGGTGCCGGTGGGGCCGGTCACCAGCAACATGCCGTAGGGGGCGCTGGCCAGATCGCGAATCACCGCGCGGTCGCGCCCGGAGAATCCCAGGCTTGCAAGCGTGATGCCGCGGTTGGCCTCCGCCAGGCCCTGCTTGTCGAGAATCCGCAGTACCGCATCCTCGCCGAATACGCTGGGCATGATCGAGACCCGAAAATCGATGTCGCGCCCGCCCTTGCGCACCTTGAAGCGGCCGTCCTGCGGCACGCGCCGCTCGGCGATATCGAGCTCGGCCATCACCTTGATGCGCGAGATCACCTGTTCGGCGGTTTCAATCCCGGCCGCCGATCCCACCGCCGACAGCACGCCATCCAGACGGTACTTGATGTGCATGCCGTCCACCCCGCATTCGAGATGGATGTCGGAGGCGCCGGCCGACAGCGCGTCGTAGAGGGTGGAATCGACCAGTTTCACCACCGGCGAGACATGCGCGTTGATCGCCGCCAGCGACAGGTCTTCGGCGGCGCTGCCGGCGCGCGCGCTTTCACCCAGGTCGAGCAGGCCATCCATCGCCTTCAGGTCCTTCTCGTGGCGTCCCAGCCAGGCGGCAACTTCGGTGAAATGCGCGATGCGCCATTCCAGCGCAACACCCGCGCGCTCTTCAAGCCAGGTGCGGCGCGTCAGATTGAAAGGGTCGGCGGCAACCGCCAGCAGCCGCGTGCCGTCGCGCATGAGCAGCAGCTCGCGTGACTGCGCCTCGGCGAAGGGCAGCAGATCGAAGGCCGGCGCGAAGCGTTCGATGCCGGCTATGGTCATCGCGGCGATGCCGGTGTAATCGGCCAGCGCACTGATGAAGGCGGCCGGGTCCAGGCCCAATTGCTCTTCCAGGCAGGCGGTGACGGAGCGGCCGGCGGCGCGCGCGCGCGCTGGCGAGCGCCGCTTCAAACTGCGCATGTGAAGGTGCGACGGGCGCAAGCATCACGGGGGCGTTCATCGCACCTGCTCGGCCAGCTGGAAAATCGGCAGGTACATGAGTATCACCACCGCGCCGATGACCAGGCCCATCGCCAGCATCAGGAGCGGGCTGACGAGGCGCGTCACCCACTCGGCGGCACGCTCGGCTTCGGCATCGTAGAACACCGCGATGCGCTCCATCATCACGCCCAGGTCGCCGGTCTTCTCGCCCACCCGCAGCATGCGCTGGATCACCGGTGTGGTGAGGCGCTGCGCCTCCAGTGCGGCGGACAGCGGCTGCCCCTCGCGCACGCGCATCACCGCGGCGCGCAAGGCCGGCCGCAAATGCGCCTGCAGCAGACCCTCGGACATCGCAAGCGCTGTGACCACCGGCACCCCGCCGCGCACCAGCATGCCGCAGGTGCGAAAAAAGCGCGCCAGCTGATAGGTCAAAAGCCGAGAGGCCACGAACTCGAGTTTCCACAAGGCGGCGCCGAACCAGGCGGCGGCGGCGCGCGTGCGCGCCGCCAGCACCAGCGCGGTGATGAGGCCGGCCGCGCCCAGCGCGAACGCCAGCGCATGGCGATCCAGCGCCGTGCCGGCCGCCAGCAGCCATTGCGACATGAGCGGCAAATCTCCGCCGATATCGGCGTAGACGCTGGCGAAGCGTGGCACCACGTAGGCCAGCAGAAACAGGATCACCAGGCTGCCCACGGCCAGCAGCAAGAGCGGATAGATCGAGGCGTTGATCAGGCGCCCGCGCACCAGTTCCTGCTGCTGGCGATAGGCGACAAAGCGCCCCAGCGCCTCGCTCAGGTCGCCGGTACGTTCGCTGGCGCGCACTGTTGCCACGAACAGGGGCGGAAACGCCGCGCCATCGGCTTCCAGCGCGGCGGAAAACGTGCGCCCTTCGGCCAGCATGCCGGCCAGGCGTTCGAACACCTGTCGTGTGGCCGTGCGTGACTCTTTCTCGGCCAGGGTTTCGACAGCCTCGATCAGGGACACGCCGGAATCGAGCAGCGAGCGCAATTCCTGGGCGAACTGGGTCAGTGCGAACTTGCCCTCACCATCGCCGCCCAGGGTGCCGGCGCGGCTGATCGACAACAAGCCCATGCCGTCGGCGGTGAGCCTGGCGCTGGCCTCGCGCAAATCGGCGGCGCTCACCTCCACCACGGCGACGCCACCGCCGGGTTGCACCACCCTCGCCTTGAAGCGCATGCCGCTGGCCCCTACCAGTTGACGATGTCGGCGGCGTCGCCGCTGCCACCGGGCTGGCCGTCCTTGCCCAGGGACGAAAGATCGAACTCGCCGTGCTCGCCCGGCTGCTTGTAGATGTAGGGCTTGCCCCAGGGATCGTCCGGCACGGCCTTGCGCAGATACGGGCCGGCCCAGCGGTTTTCATTGGCCGGCTTGACCATCAGCGCCGCCAGCCCCTGCTCTGTCGTGGGATA
>JAYTDE010000344.1:0-3141 GCA_043736195.1 Burkholderiales bacterium
GGCGCCGTTTTTCGCCGTCAAGGTCACCGGCGCACTGTTACAAACCCAGGGTGGGGTGGTGATCGATATCGGCACCCGCGTGCTGCGCAAGGACGGCTCGCAACTGCCGAATCTGTTTGCCGGCGGCGGCGCCGCGCGCGGCATGTCCGGGCCGTCGCGCTGGGGCTATTTTTCCGGCGGCGGCCTGTTGTCCGCGGTGACCCAGGGGCGGGCTGCGGGCACCAATGCCGCCGGGCTGGCGCGCACCTGAAGCCTGGGCCCCGACCCGGCCACGCAACCGGTCGCGCGAGCAACGACGAGACCAACAACGCAAGCTGCGACGCGATCAACGTCGCAACCACTAAAGGCAGCCATGAAAGAACGAGTCAGCATCGAAATCAAGGACGGCATCGCCGACGTCAGGATGATTCGCACCGACAAGATGAATGCGGTGGACGACCGCATGTTCGATGCGCTGATCGAGGCCGGCAGCCAGCTCGCCGCCGATCCCGCGGTGCGCTGCGTGGTGCTGTCGGGCGAGGGGCGGGCGTTTTGTGCCGGCATCGATCTCGGCCGCCTCGGCGCCAAACCGGTCGACGGCAGCGCTGCGGCGCCGGCCGCTGCAGCGGCCTCGCGCCTGACGCCGCGCACCCACGGTCTGACCAATCGTCCGCAACAGGCCGCCTGGGTGTGGCACGAATTGCCGGCGCCGGTGATCGCCGCGGTGCACGGCGTGGCCTTCGGCGCCGGGTTCCAGATCATGCTGGGCGCCGACATGCGCTACATCGCACCGACCACCAAGCTGTCGATCATGGAAGTGAAGTGGGGCCTGGTGCCCGACATGGCCGGCACCGTGTTGATGCGCGAACTGGCGCGCGCCGATGTGATCCGTGAACTGACCTATACCGGGCGCGTGTTCAGCGGGGTCGAAGCGCAGTCCTACGGCTTCGCCACCCGGGTCTGCGATGACCCGCATGCCGAAGCCATGGCCACCGCGCGCGAGATCGCGGCACGCAGTCCGTCAGCGGTGGAAGCCGCCAAGCGCATCTACAAGCGCGCGCCGTCGTTGGGTGTGGCCGAGGCGATGCTGCTCGAATCGACTGAACAGGATGCGCTCAAGGCTGGTGTCAATCAGGTCGAGGCGGTGGCGGCCGGCCGGGAGCAGCGGGCGCCGCGGTTTGTAAGCGCGCGTCAGCTCTGATTGCAGTTCGCGGCTGCCTGATTTCTTTCACATTCCTGTGGATTTTTGAGTCGACCGCAGCAAGGCAAAAAGGCGCCTTCCCGAAAGCCTGTTCGCGATTTTTCAATTCGACGCATCCCAGCGATGCGCTCGTTTGACTTCACGCAAGCATCACTTACCTCCGAGGTCATTGCCCCGGCGCCATGCGTTCGGTAAAACCCGGGGTCTCTCGCCCGCGAAAGCCCGACCATGCGCCATGTCGTTCCCGCCGCCCTGCTTCTGGTTGCCCTGATTCACGCATTGCCCTTGATCGGAGTGGTCGGCGCCAGCAAACTTGAAACCTTGTATGGCATCAGTGTGCGCGACTTGAATCTGGAATTGTTGCTGCGTCATCGCGCCGTACTGTTCGGCCTGCTCGCGGCCTTCCTCGCCTACGCCGCGTTTCAGCCGTTGCTGCATCGTCTCGCGCTCTTTGCCGCTCTGGTGAGCGTTCTTGCATTCCTGCTTCTGGCCTGGCAGATCGCCAGCTACAACGCGGCGATATCCAGGGTGGTGCTGGTCGACCTGATCGCACTGGCCGCATTGATCGTTGCTGGCGCTGTGCACACCCTGAACACGAACGCGAACTGAAGCTTGTGAATGGCTGCGCGAATCCGACAGAATCTGGCGACGCCAAAAAAGCGGGCATGGTTTTTTCGTAACCGTCTAGTGTCGGATTTGCACCGCCGTTAACAGGCGAAGATGGCCACGCTCAAGCGGCTCAAATTGGCGGCTGAGTAGCCCTGCGCAGACTAAAAAACTGTATCAAGCGCTCGCGACGTCGGCTACGCAGGTTGCCGGTTCGCGGCCGCGATCACACGCAGGGTGTCGGTTTGCCAGGCGAACTCCGGCTCGAACGCCTCGCGGTCGGCCACCGCGCCATAGCCGCTGTCGGCGTACACCGCGGCATACGCGGCATAGCTCGCTGCCTGCAGTGCCTTGCCATTGATCGCCTTGGCGACCGCATAGCTGGCCGACACCGCCGCGTGGCCGCAGCCGTCAATCGACTTCGAGCCTTGATGCTGATTGGCCAGGCGCTCGGCTTCGCCTTGCAAGTGCGCGAATGACGCGTCATCAAGGGTACCGTCGAGGTACTGGCCGAACCGCCGCAGGCATTCGATGACTTGCGGTTCTTCAAGCAGGTGCCTGATCCTTGTGACGCAGGCGTACGCAAAGTCCAGTCGAACGCGTTCGTGCCCGGGTTCCGACAGCCCTATTTCGCTTGCCAGTTTTTCAAGATTGACGTTCATTGGGGTCTCAAACACCGGTTGCGATGGCTCGCCACCGGCCAGATAAACGGCGCGGTCGAAAAGCTTGCGCGAATGTCTGCATCCACATCCATCACGGCGAGTAGGGCTCGTGCACCGTGCGCTGGGAAATCCACCAGATGTTGCCATGCGCATCCCTGACACCGCCCTGCCGGTCGCCGTAGGGCATGTCACCCACCGCCATCTCGAGGCTGGCGCCATGCTTGAGGGCAAGCGCCATCGCGGCATCGGCATCTTCGACGTACAGGTAGTACGCCGCAGCCATGGCCTTGTAATTCGCAGTGGCTTCGCTGACCATCCGGTTGATGTTCCAAGCTGAACCTGGACATTGGCGATCAAGCCGTCAGGCCGCATGCTGCGGCATGTCTCCCTGCCGCCAAGGCCCTTGAGCAGGAACGCGACGAAGGCTTCCGCGGCTTCAACGAAGAAGTAAGGCGTGACGGTATTGAAACCCGGTGGTATGTACATGGGAACATTCTCCTGGCCGCGCGGCTTTGTGGCAACTTATTGTAGTGCCAGGTTCGCGCCTGCACCGGAGAAAAAATCGCTGCAAAGCGGGACAGGGACTTGCCGCCACACGTTGCAGCTGATTTCATTCTGCCGCACAAACTCCTGGCCTCCGCGCTCATCGTCTAAGCCGGGCGCAGAGGCCCACGCTCGCCGAATGCACGGCTT
>JAYTDE010000345.1:0-2080 GCA_043736195.1 Burkholderiales bacterium
GTCAACTGGGGCAGCCTCGATCCGGCCTTGGTGGCGAGGATGATGGACCAGAACGCGCGCTTAGCACAGCCGCGAAGTGCCGCAGAAGTGACGCGGGAAGCGCTGATTGAATCCGCGTTGCTGAGCGCAGCGAAGGCCGAAGAACTGGGCCTGCCGCGTGACCGTATTGTGCTTTCCTGCAAGGTGAGCGGCGTCCAGGATTTAATCGCGGTGTACGACGAACTCGCGCGCCGGTGCGATTATGCGCTGCATCTCGGGTTGACCGAAGCGGGCATGGGATCCAAAGGAATTGTGGCGTCGACTGCCGCCATGGGCATCCTGCTGCAGCAAGGGATAGGTGACACTATCCGCGTGTCACTGACCCCCGAGCCCGGCGGTGACCGCAGCAAGGAAGTCATTGTCGCTCAAGAAATTCTGCAAACCCTGGGTCTGCGCTCTTTCACGCCGCTAGTCACCGCGTGCCCTGGCTGTGGCCGCACGACGAGCACGGTGTTTCAGGAGCTTGCGGAAGACATTCAGGCCTATGTGCGCAAGCAGATGCCGATCTGGGGCGAACAGTATCCCGGCGTTGAGACCATGACCTTGGCGGTCATGGGATGTATCGTCAACGGTCCCGGCGAAAGCAAGCACGCGAATATCGGGATCAGCTTGCCCGGGACGGGTGAGACGCCAGCCGCGCCGGTGTTTATCGACGGCGAGAAAGTCATGACGTTACGCGGTGACAATATTGGGGTCGAGTTCAAGGCGATTCTTAATGACTATGTAAAAACCCATTATGGCGCCCAGCATGCCGCGCATCCGGTGCCGGCATAAGGTTCGGTGCGCCCTATAGCGTGGCCAATACCGCTACGCGCCACTTGACGCCCGCTTAAGCCATTCGGCGCATACACACGGCAATGCACCTTCACGTTCTTGGCATTTGCGGGACCTTCATGGCGGGCCTCGCGCATCTCGCGCGTGAACTCGGCCATACCGTCTCCGGCTCAGACGCTAACGTCTATCCGCCGATGAGCGACTATCTGGCGGCGACTGGCGTTGAAGTCCACCTCGGATGGGAAACCTCGCATCTGGCGTCGCGGCCAGACCTCGTGATCGTGGGGAATGCCCTCAGCCGCGGCAACCCGCTCCTCGAAGAGGTGCTGGACCGGCGACTCCCCTACACTTCCGGCCCTGCATGGCTGGCAGAACACGTGCTCCGAGACAGGCATGTCCTCGCGGTCGCGGGCACCCACGGCAAAACCACGACCTCCAGTTTGCTGGCGTGGATCCTCGATGCCTGTGGTCATGCTCCAGGTTTTTTGATCGGCGGTATCCCAGAGAACTTTGCCCAACCCGCGCGGTTGGGCGGAAACGGCTATTTCGTGATTGAAGCCGATGAGTACGACACCGCGTTTTTCGACAAGCGCTCGAAGTTTGTCCACTACCGCCCGTCGACCCTGATCCTCAACAACCTGGAATTCGATCATGCAGATATTTTCGCGGACCTCGCCGCGATTCAGACCCAGTTTCACCATCTGATTCGGACGGTTCCACGCCGTGGGGTGGTGGTGTGGAATCGCGACGATAAGCATATCGAGGCCACTTTGTCGCAGGGTTTGTGGAGTCGACAGGTGACCTTCGGAGAGCGACCCGGCGCAGATTGGCGGTTGACCACACAAGCCACCGGCGGCGCACCCCATTATGCCGTGAGCGACCCGCTCGGATCCCCGCCTGTCCCGATGGATTCGCCCCTGTCTGGACGCCATAACGCGCTGAATGTGCTTGCGGCGGTCGCGGCCGCGGCCCAGCTCGGGATAGCTGCGCCGGCGGCGCTTGAGGCAGTGCAGCGTTTCAAAAACGTCAAGCGCAGACTGGAGAGGCTTGGCACGGCCGGCGGCGTTACGGTCTACGCTGACTTCGCACATCACCCAACCGCCATCGCGGCGACCTTGGCGGCGCTCCGCGAACAGGTCGGTGCCGCGCGGATTGTCGCGGTGTTGGAGGCGCGGTCGAATACCATGCGCATGGGCGTTCATCAGCACACCCTTGCCCCCGCACTCGCCGGCGCCGATTTCGCTTTGCTGTTCGCCCCACCCAATCT
>JAYTDE010000346.1:0-2119 GCA_043736195.1 Burkholderiales bacterium
TGTACTGGAATTCGGACGCCACCCGCATGCCGATGGCCATGCACCTTTTTTACCTGCGCGAGATGTACATCAAGAACCGGCTGGTGCAGCCGGGCGGCGTCACTCTCGCTGGCACGCCGATCGACTTGTCAAAGGTGAAGGCGCCGGCCTATTTCATCTCGACCGTGGAAGACCACATCGCCCCGTGGGCCACCACCTACACCGGTGCGCGCACACTGGGCGGCGCCAGCAAGTCCGCCGAGGGGCAGAACAAGTTTGTTCTGGGCGGCTCCGGCCACATCGCCGGCATCGTCAACCCGCCGACGTCCAACAAGTACGGCTATTGGACCAACGCCAAGCTGGTTCCCGAGGCCTCCGAGTGGCTGGCCGGCGCCACCAAGCACGACGGTTCCTGGTGGACCGACTGGGACAAGTGGATCAAGTCCCACAACCCGGAAAAGCCGGTGCCGGCGCGAGTGCCGGGGGATGCCCTTCGTGGCGGCAAGTTGAAGGCGTTGGAAGACGCGCCGGGTTCGTTTGCCAAACTGCGGCTCGACAAGTAAGGCCGCACGCCACGAATCCTGATGCGGGTGGCGGCAAGTTGAAAGCGATCGAGGACGCGCCGGGTTCATTTGCCAAGTTGCGGCTCGACAAGTAAGGCCGAACACGACGGATCCTGATGCGCGGCGCGACAAGTTGAAGGTGCTGCGAGTTGCGACAAGGCTAAACAGCCACAGCGCCCTCGCCCCTGAACCATGCCGCGAGCTGCACTGCGCACCGCGCAGGCCGTTCCATCGGCGCCATGTGGCCTGACTCCTCGATCACCACCAGATTTGAATGCGGCACCAGCCCGGCCATTTCCACATGCCGGGCAAGCGGGCTCCAGGCATCCTGCCGGCCGCAACCGAACAGTGTCGGGCAACGGATGCCGCGCAACACGTCGGTGGCATCCGGGCGCGCCAGCAAGGCCTCGACCTGCGCTGCGAATACAGGCAGCGGATGACGCGCCACCATGTCAGCGATGGCGTCGGTCAATGCCTGATCGGAGTGACGCGCCGCATGCACCATGCCCTTCAACCATTCCAGCCCCATCGCGCGCATGCCTTCGCGCCTGGCCAGGGCGATCAGCGCGTGGCGCTGATCCTGCTCAAGCGCACCGGGAGCGCCGCCCGGCCGAGCCTGGAAGCCGCTGTCGAGCAGGGCCAAGCGCTCCACCCGATCTGCGGCACGCCGCATGATCTCCAGTGCCACCCGGCCGCCCATCGAGTGACCGGCCAGCGCGAAACGCGGCGGCGCCGACGCCAGCACCCGTTCCGCCATCGCGGGAATCGAAGCCAGTTCGCCGTAGTCTGCGACGCGGCAATCGGCCACCTGCCCCAGCACCGGCAGCAGCGGCGCCCACACCGCGCGGTCGCATACCAGTCCGGGCAACAGCAACAGGGGTGTCATGCGCGCGGCAACAAAGGCAGCTACTGCTTTTCGATCTTGGCGCGGTTGATCACCTCGGTCCAGCGCTTGATTTCGCCGACCAGGAGCTCGTTCAACTGCTCAGGGGTTCCAGCGCGCGCGTCAACCCCAAGCTCTTTCAGCCGCTGCTTCACAGCCGGCGAATTGACCGCGGCGGCGACTTCGCGGTTGAGGCGTGCGATCACTTCACGCGGCGTTTTGGCCGGCGCCGCCAGCGCGTTCCACGAGGCCACGTTGAAGTTGGCGATACCCGCTTCGCGCACCGTCGGTACCTCCGGCAGGCCCTCGAAGCGTTTGTCGCCCATCACCGCCAGTACCCGCACCGCCTTGGCCGATATCTGCGCCATCACGGGGCCGAGGATCTCGACGGCAATATCGATCTCGCCGCCGCGCAGCGCGGTGATCAGCGCCGGCGTGCCCTTGAACGGCACGATCTGCGCATCGATGCCGGCGCTCGACTTGAACAATTCGCCGGCCAGGTTCTGCGTACTGCCCACATTGATGGTGCCGATGTTGAGCTTGCCCGGGTTGGCACGCGCAAACGCGATCAATTCAGAGAGCGTCTTGAAGCGCAACTCGGTGCCGGTGACAAGCGCAATGTCGAAAAACCCCAGGGTCGAGACGGTCGCAAAGTCCTTGACCGGATCGAACGGCAAGGCCTTGAAGAGCCCGG
>JAYTDE010000347.1:0-6189 GCA_043736195.1 Burkholderiales bacterium
CAGCGCAGTGGCGTCGGCACCGGCCTTGGCGCTGGCCGTGAGGTTCGGCTTGGCCGGCTTCTTGAGGCCCCCACCAACGACTGTGACAAAGCTCGGGCAAAAACCGTTGACGCAGGAATAATCCTTGTTGCAGGAACTCTGGTTGATCTTGCGCTTGCGGCAAAACTCGGTTTCCAGCGGTTCCACCGAAATGCAGTTGGACTTGACCGAGCAATCGCCGCAGCCTTCGCACACCGCGTCGTTGATGAAGGCACGCTTGGGCGGATCGGGGAACTCGCCGATCTTGCGGCGTCGCCGCTTTTCGCTGGCGCAGGTCTGGTCGTAGATCACCGCTGAAATGCCGGGCATCTCGCGCAACTGCTTTTGCACCGCATCGAGTTCATCGCGATGATGCACGCTGGTGCCGGGCGCCCAGGCGGTGCCGGCCGGGTATTTCTCTGGCTCGTCGGTGACCACCATGATCGGCGTCACGCCTTCGGCATGCAGTTGTTGCGAGATCAGCCAGGGGTTGAGCGGGCCGTCATGGCGTTGCCCGCCGGTCATCGCCACGGCGTCGTTGAACAGCACCTTGTAGGTGGCGTTGACTTTCGACGAAACGGCGGCGCGGATCGCCAACAGGCCGGAGTGGAAATAGGTGCCGTCGCCGATATTGATGAAGACATGCTTTTCAGTGGTGAAATGCGCGGCTCCGACCCAGGTGACGCCTTCGGCGCCCATGTGGGTGAAGGTCGAAGTCTCGCGGTCCATCCACTGCGCCATGTAGTGGCAGCCGATGCCGGCCAACGCGCGCGAGCCCTCCGGCACCTTGGTGGAAGTGTTGTGCGGGCAACCGGAGCAGAAATACGGCGTGCGCACCGCGATCGGCAGCGTTTTCGCGACTGCGCCTTCGCGGGCGTCGAGAAACGCGATGCGTGCTTCCAGCCGGGCCCGCAATTCGCCGCCGGCCAGCGGCAGCAGGCGCTGCACCACGGCACGCGCGATCATCGATGGCGTCAGTTCACCGTGCAGCGGCAGCAGCGTGGCACCGCTGTCGTCGACCTTGCCGGTGACGCGCGGCGCGCCGGGCGTGCCGTAGAGAATTTCCTTCATCTGCGACTCGATCAAGGGGCGCTTTTCTTCGACCGCGAGAATCTCCGACAGGCCGGCGGCGAATTCACGCACGCCGGTTTCTTCCAGCGGCCAGGTGACCGCGATCTTGTAGAGGCGCAAGCCTAAGTCGCCCGCGACCTTGGCATCGATGCCCAGATCGGCCAGGGCCTGGCGCAAGTCGGCATAGGCCTTGCCCGCCGAGACCAGGCCCAACGTCGGTTTGACGCCGGCGCCTTCACGCCACAGCACCTTGTTCAAGCCATTGGCACGCACATAGGCCTTGACCGCCGGCAGCTTGTAATTGAGCAGGCGCGCCTCTTCGCCAAGAAAGTCAATGAAATTGAAGCGGATGCCCAGGCCATCCGGCGGCATCGCGAAATCGGTCGGGATCACCGGCATCACGCGCGCGGTCGAGAGATCGACCGTGGCGCCTGATTCAACGATGTCGGTGACGCACTTCATGCCGATCCAGAGCGAGGCGTAGCGCGACATCGCGAAGCCGTGCACGCCGTAGTCGAGAATGTCCTGGACCGAGGCGGGGTAAAAGATCGGGGTCGAGACCGCCTGAAAAATCTGCTCGCTCTGATGCGCGGTGGTCGACGACTTGGCGCCGTGGTCGTCGCCGGCCAAGGCCAGCACGCCGCCCCATGGCGAGGTGCCTGCCATATTGGCATGCTTGAACACGTCGCCGCAGCGATCCACCCCCGGGCCCTTGCCGTACCAGATGCCGAACACGCCATCGTACTTCGCGCCCTGGAACAGATTGACCTGCTGCGTGCCCCAGATCGAGGTGGCGGCCAGATCTTCATTGACGCCGGGCTGGAACACCACATGGTGCTCCTGCAGGTGCTTTTTCGCTTTCGCCAGCGACTGGTCGTAGCCCCCCAGGGGCGAACCGCGATAGCCGGAAATGAAGCCGGCGGTGTTCTTGCCCGCCGCAAGATCGCGATTTCGCTGCAGCATCGGCAGGCGCACCAGCGCCTGGGTGCCGGTCATGAAAGCGGTGCCGCTGTCCTGCGTGTACTTGTCGTCGAGCGAAATGCTTGCCAGCAGTTTGGGATCAACAGGAGCGTTCATGACACTTGTTCCTTTTGCGGTGCGTGGTGTCGATATGGCGCCATGCGGCGGATTTCGCGAAGCGCAGTGTGGATCGAAGTATAGCGATGGGCCTGCGAAATATTTTTTCTATTTGCGCTCGAAACGACATGAATACGCTATTGTTTCTCCTGTTTTTCGCTTTTTTGGGGTAAATTCATGTCGCCTGAAAAACTCGACCGTACCGATCTGAAAATTCTCGATGCCCTGCAGAAAAACGGCCGCCTGACCAATGCCGAGCTGGCGGAGAAAGTCGGGCTGTCGCTTTCGCCCTGCTGGCGGCGCCTGAAACGGTTAGAGGAGAGCGGCATCATCGCCGGCTACCAGGCCATCATCAACCGCAAGGCGCTGGGCTTAGGCGTGACCGCGTTCGTGCGCATGGATATCGAACGCCACACGCCGGCGCAGGAGCGCCGTTTCGAGGAAGCGATCGCCGACCTGCCGGAAATCGTGTCCTGCCACGTGATCTCGGGCGAGGGTGCGTTCCTGCTCACCGTGGTGTGCGAGTCGCTCGAGGCCTATTCCAAATTCGCGCTCGATACCCTGATGGCGCTACCCAACGTCAAGGACACGCAGACCAGCTTTTCGCTCAAGGAAGTCAAGGCTTCTTCGACCCTGCCGATCAAGCTGCCGGCCGCACGCTGACTGGCTATCCACAAGCGGCAAACCGCAACTCAAGCTTCAAGCCGAGTACTTCGCGAGGGAGTCGCCACCGGCGATTTTGAAGCCGCCGTTTGCGATGCCGGCCATCGAGAGGTGGATGGTGTGGCATGGCAGGACCGAAGCGGATCCGGCGCGGCAGTGGCTACGCGGTCCGCTGGCCAGTGCGGCATAAGAAACTTGACAGACGTCTTCCAGAGTTCGTTCAGCGCTAAGCTTAGGATCGCGGCGAGAATCACACATTTGGTTGTGTAACAATTGCGTTTTTTCATTGGAGGACACATGGCCACCAATCTCGCACTGGACGACAATCTGATTGCAGAAGCGGTGCGCATCAGCGGCCATCGCACCAAGAAAGCTGCGGTCACCCACGCGCTGACCGAGTACATCGAGCGACGCAAGCAACGGGCGATCATCGATCTGTTCGGCAAGATCGACTTGCCGCCGGCCGCCGAGATGAAACGTCAACGCGCCGCAGCGACCGGGTCCAAGCGCCGCGCGCGTACGGATTGAACGGAACTCGATGGTGATCGTCGACACCTCCGTTTGGTCGCTTGCATTGCGTAGAAAGCGGCCAGCGGCAGACGCCAACACTACCGAGCTGGTGCGGCTCATCGACACTGGAGAGGCATTGATCGCCGGGCCGATCCGGCAGGAATTGCTTTCCGGTGTCGCTGCCGCGGTGCAGTTTGAATTACTGCGCGCACGGCTTGAAGCGTTTGCCGATGTGCCTATCCACACAGCGGACTACGAAAGCGCAGCCGCCTGCTTCAACGCATGCAGGGCAAGCGGGGTGCAAGGCTCGAACACCGACTATTTGATTTGCGCCCTCGCACTGCGGCTCAGCCTTCCGGTATTTTCAGTTGACCGCGATTTCGGGCGCTATGCCGGCATTCTTGGCGTGCGGCTGCACACCTCTACGGTGTAGTTTTACCAACGCGGCCTCCCTGCGAAGGTCAGTCAATTCCTGCCGGCTCGATGCGCGGCAATTGATACGCCTCGACTGCCGGCGCCGCCCCGGTCCACCGCGCCACCTGCACCAGCACCGATAACGCGCTCGGCCCTTGCGTCAAGGGCGAGGTGCCGATATCGAGCGACAGCACGTTCGGGTTGCCGCCACGCTCGACACCGTCGGGTGCGGGATCAAACCAGGCGCCGGTCGCCATCACGACGACTCCCGGCATCAGGCCTGCGTCGAGCGCTACGCCGGCCAGGCACGCGCCACGCTCGTTGAAGACTCGCACGAGATCACCGCTGGTCAAACCTCTCGGGGCGGCGTCCTGCGGACTGATCGAAATACGCTCGCGCCCGGCCACCTTGCCGGCCTGCGATATCGGGCCCGGATCCATCTGGCTGTGCAGCCGGTCCGGCGGCTGGATGGTGACGAGGTGCAAGGGAAACTGCTTGGCGGCAACGGCGCCCAGCCATTCGGCGGGCGGCAACCACGCCGGGTGCGCCGGACAATCCGCATACGCAAAGCCACCGATGGCGCGCGATACCAATTCGATCCTGCCTGACGGCGTGCGCAAGGGGTGGGCAAGCGGATCGGCACGAAACGCCTCGAACAACACGTAGTCACGCGCAGGCGGCGGCAACTCGATCCAGCCACGCGCGATGAATTCCTCGTAGGCGGGCAAGGTCACGCCACCCTCGCCTGCACCGGCACGCAACCGGCGCCACAGTTCGCGCAGCCATGCATCGGTATCGCGTCCTTCGGTAAAGGCTGGTTCGTGGCCGCGGCGCGCAGCCAGTTCACGAAAAATGTCGAAGTCGTCACGACTCCGGCCCACCGGCGCGATCGCGCGCTGCATGGCGAAGATGAACGGGTCGCGCGATGACCCGCCGATGTCATCGCGCTCCAGCGGCGTGGTCGCCGGCAGCACGATGTCGGCGCGGCGCGCGGTCGGTGTCCACCAGCTTTCGTGCACCACCACGGTCGCCGGCTTGTGCCAAGCGCGCGTGAGCCGATTCAGGTCCTGATGATGGTGAAACGGATTGCCGCCGGCCCAGTAGATGAGGTCGATGTCGGGATACGTGTCTTGGCGGCCGTTGAAGTCGAACGCGGCGCCGGGGTTTTCCAGCATGTCGGTCAGGCGCGCCACCGGAATCGCGCGGCCGGCCGGGTTGGGGCCGCTTACGAACTCGGGCGATGGTAGATCGACGCGTGGATTGCCCACCCCGTTCATCGAGCCGTGGCCGAATGCGAAACCGCCGCCGGGCAGGCCGATCTGGCCCAGCATCGCGGCCAGCGCGATGGCCATCCAGTAGGGTTGCTCACCGTGGTGCGCACGCTGCAAGGCCCACGCCATGGTGATCAGGGTGCGGGTGGCGGCGGCCCGGCGCGCCAGGGCGCGAATCAGCTCCGCGTCGACGCCGCATATCGTAGCGGCCCAAGCGGCACTCTTGGCCACCCCATCGGCGGCGCCTGTGAGGTAACGTTCAAAGACTTCAAACCCGCTGCAATGGCTGGCCAGAAACACCGCGTCATGCAGCCCTTCGCAGAGCAGCGTATGCGCCATGCCGAGCATCAGCGCGGTATCGGTATTGGGCCGCAGCGCGATCCACTGCGCATCGAGAAAATTCGGCGCGTCGCCACGGTTCGGGCTGATCACCACGAAGCCGATACCGGGCTCGCGCGCGCGGCGCAACCACGCCTCCATGGTGTGCGCACCGGCGCCGCCCGAGGTGACCTGCCCGTTCTTGAGCGCCAAGCCACCGAAGGCGATGAAGAGGCGCGTGTGGCCGATAACGCTATTCCAGTCGGTCACCCGACCGGACACCGGCTCATGGGTACCGATTACATGCGGCAGCAGGAATTGCGCCGCGCCCCAGCTGTAGTTACCGACGGAATCGGTACAGCCGCCGCCGGAAAACAGAAAACGCCGCACCTGGGTGCGTGCATGATGAAAGCGCCCGGCCGACGACCAGCCGTAGGAGCCGCCGAAAATGCCCTGCGGCCCGCGCTCCGCGCGCACGCGTGCCAATTCTTCGGCCACCAGCGTCAATGCCTGGTCCCATGACACCTCAACGAAGGAATCGCTACCGCGCCCGCTGCGCTCGCGGCGCAGAAGCCACGATTTGCGCACCGCGGGTCGCTGGATGCGCAGGGGCGAATACACCATCGGCGCGATCGCATCCAACATTGGCGACGGTGCCAGGTCGCGCGCGAACGACTCGCAGGCGATCAAGCGGCCATCCTCGACTACAGCGGTGTAGGCGCCCCAATGGGCAAGTTGCTGGAAACGCCGGATGCTCATCGATCTACCCCCATGTCACTGCGCAACATCCTGCGCGAGGGAGAGGCGACACATCTGCCGGCGCACACCCGAGACCGCCCATGCCGAC
>JAYTDE010000348.1:0-2486 GCA_043736195.1 Burkholderiales bacterium
CCACATCGAGAAGGGCCGCGAGTACGGAATCGCCGTTACCGACGACTACACCGCCAAGCGTTACCACAAGGCCGCCGACAACTTCGATCCGGAATGGGATCTGCGCGGCATCGTGCAGGACCTGAATGCGCTGTACGGGGTTGGCAAAGTGCTGTCGACCAGTCGCGCGTGGCCGAACTATCGCGAAGGCAATGCCTTCAAGGCGATCCGGGATGCGTCGCGGGCGAAGCAGTGATTTCTCCGGATGTCCGGCCGGTACTGGAACTGCATGATGATTCCTGCTCGGTAGGCAGCGGGCTTCCGCTGGCCTAGACTGCGGTTACGAATACGACTATCAGACAAGGACGACAGCAATGGAAGTTCGCATTTCCGACAAGGCCACCGGCAGCAGCATCGGCAGCGTGAGTCGCGAGGAGTTCCAGTTCCTCGTGGACCAGCTTGAAGAAGAGTCGTCCACCGACGCGGACTATTTCATCGACACCGCCACCATCGACATGCTCGA
The DNA here is from genome assembly GCA_043736195.1 of Burkholderiales bacterium. Classification (GTDB taxonomy): domain Bacteria; phylum Pseudomonadota; class Gammaproteobacteria; order Burkholderiales; family JAEUOS01; genus JAEUOS01. Next base: position 503 of record JAYTDE010000348.1, read on the forward strand.
GGACAATGGCGGCAGCGCCCCGCTCGTCGCGATGCTTCGCGCCGCAGTAGGTGAGTCCGAGGGCATCGACCTCACCTGGCAACAAACCTAGGCAGATCAGAGTCGGTGCAGTGAACACTTCATGGATCAAGCCTATCCTGCTTGTGCTGGGAGGCCTGACTCTTTCGATCTTCATACACCCTTCGCTGGATACCCACGAGGCGCAGATTTCCGGCAGGGTCCTGGATGGCGCAGGCCATCCGGTTTCCGGCGCGCTGGTCAGGCGTGTTTCCAGGAAGGACATCACCGGCTTTGGTGGGTCGGTGACCACACGGCGGATCTATTCCGATTCCACGCTCACTGACGCCAACGGACGCTACGACCTGCCCGGGCAAGATGAGTGGACTTGGTTCCACGACCCCATGAGCTACGCAATGGCGTGGGTCCATTGTTACGCGGACCTCGAAGTCTCCGCGCCGGGGCGCGAGACGTTTACCTCGGAATTTGGCGACAAGGACTTGTACTTCCAGAACGACGAACGCCTGGCGTGTAACGGCGTTCGGTTCGAAAAAGTCGTAGTGCTGGACGCGACTCCGTCTGGCTAGGCACTGACATGCCCAACTCAACTGGCGAGTGAATCGGATGTATCCGTCTCGGCGTGTTTCAACTGCAATCCTGCTGTTCGTATTGGTTGCCACTTGGATTCAACCCACGTGGCCGATTGAACAAGCCATGCACGGCTCGCTGACCGTCGTGGCCATGGCCTTGCTGTGGCGCTATGCCAGGAAGTATCCGTTGGGCGACAGGGACTACTTCCTGATCGTCATCTTCCTCTGCGTCCACTCCATCGCGGCACGCTGGCTTTATTCGTACGTGCCCTACGACCAGTGGCTGCAATCGATCACTGGCGTGTCACTTGACGATTCCCTGGGCTGGACGCGAAACAATTTCGATCGCCTCGTGCATTTCCTGTTCGGCCTGTGTTTCACGCCGGCCATCGTTTCGCATGCCATGCAGCGGCACAGGCGCAGCGCGAGATCGGCGTTCTACATCACCCTCGCCATCGTGATGATCGCCAGCCTGGGGTACGAATGGTTCGAACTGGCGGTCGCAATGACCCTGTCGGGCGAGGACGCAGAATCCTACAACGGCCAACAGGGCGACATGTGGGACGCGCACAAGGACATGCTGATGGCAACGCTCGGCAGCCTCACATGGGCCCGTGTTTACTTGCGAAGCAAGCCGACAGCCGCCTAGGCGCCCGCGACAAACTCGCGCATCGCCTTCGCCACGTTGCCCGGCTGCGCCATCATCGGCATGTGCCCGCAGCCGGCCAGGATGACGGTGCGGCTGTTGGACAGCCCGCGATGGAAGATTTCCGCGGCGCTGACGTCGATCACCCGGTCGTCGCGACACCACAGCAACAAGACCGGCGCCTTGATGTGCGCCATCTCGGTTTCCAGCGAAAAGGCTTCCGGTCCGCGGCCAATCGAGTCCAGCACCTTTTGTTCGAACAACGCATCATTGCGACGTCGGCGCACCAGGGCTTCATCTGCAGGCCACGGAACGAACGGCGGATCATCGAACACGATGCCCAGGTAGCGATGCAATTCGGCGCGCGTGCGCACTTCAAACGGATTGCGGCCAGCCATCACTTCGCGGCCGAACTGGTTCTCTTCGAACAACACGCCGGCCGAAGACATCAACACGATCGGCCCGACCAGATCGGGATGGCGCGCGGCAAGCAATCCGGTGAACTGTCCACCCATCGAATGCCCGACCACCAACGCGGGTTTTTCCTTCAGCGCCTGCAGGAATTGCGCGATGCGCTCGACCTGCACGCTGGGACCGTAATTGCTGCTGGCCTGGCGTTCGCTCTGGCCCCAGCCTGGCAGGTCCGGCGCAATCACCCGATTCGTCCTGGCCAGTTCGCGCATCAGCGGCAACCAGTTTTCCTTGGCGCCGGTAAAGCCGTGCAACATAACGATCAGCGGGCCGTGGCCCG
>JAYTDE010000349.1:0-8655 GCA_043736195.1 Burkholderiales bacterium
CGCGCCATCGCGCGCTCCTGGTTCTCGAATTCGCCTGCCCAGGAAATCCGGTAGCCCTCCGGCAGCTTGACCTTGTCCCTGACGCGCGCCTGCATGTCCGCCACCACGCTTCCCATGTCGCGATCGCGAATGAAGATACCGATCGCCATGACGCGCCCGCCATTCTCGCGCGCGATGTTCATGCTGCCACCGGCCGCCTTGAACGCCGCCACTTCCGACAGAGGGACATACGCACCGGAGGACGTCGCCAGCATGACGCTCTTCATGCGCTCGAGCCCGCGTTCTTCGGGCGAGACACGCACGGCAACGCCGAACTTGCGCTCGCCCTCCCACAGGTAGGTCGCCGCGCGCCCGCCCAGGCCGACCTCGATCACTTCCTGAATATCGGCGACGTTCAGACCGTACCTGGCTGCACGGGCACGATCGATCTCCACCAGATAGTTGGGCAACTCGCCAACGCGGTCGATCAAGGCTCGCGCCACACCCTCGACGTCGCCGACCGCTGCCAGCACGCTCTCGGCCACCCGACGCAAGGTGGGGATATCGTCGCCGAACACCTTGATCACGATCTGGCCGTCGATCTGCGAAATGCTTTCGAGAATGTTGTCGCGAATCGGCTGGGAGAAGGAAGGCTTGATCGCCGGCAGTGCCAGCAGCGCCTTCTCCATTTCATCCATCACCTGCCGTTTGCTGATCGCGCGCTTCCATTCCGATTCCGGCTTGAGGTCGACCAGAAACTCGGCCATGTTGATCAGCTTGGGGTCGGTACCATCTTCCGGGCGACCGGCTTTGGAGATCACCGTATTCACCTCCGGCGTCTTCATGAGGATGCGGCGAATCTGCCCGTTCTGCGCCTGCGCCTCGCTGACTGAAACCGAAGAGGGCAGCTTGACGTTGAGCCACAGCGACCCTTCGTTGAGTTCTGGCAGGAATTCGGTACCAAGGCGCGGCAAGGCGGCGAAACTCAAACCCAGCGCCAGCAAGGCCAACCCGATCACCTTGATCGGGTTGGCGAGACTCCACTTGAGCACCGGTGCGTAGGCTGCCTTCGAAAACCGCACAATCGCGGGGTCATGATGCGGCAGGTTTTTCGACAGCCACTTGTAGCACAAGAGCGGCACCAGGGTCAGTGAAAGTATCAGTGATCCAAGCAGCGCAAAGGTGACCGAGTAGGCCATCGGCGCGAAAATCCTGCCCTCGTGCCGCTGCAGCGTGAAGATGGGAATATGCGCGGCGATGATGATGATCATCGCGAACAAGGTGGGGCGCCCCACTTCCACCGCCGCCTCGATGATGGTGCGCATGCGAAAGCGGTCTTCCCGCTTGTCGACCGTGGCGTCGTGAAACTCTTCCTGCATCGACAATCGACGAACCACGTTCTCGACCACGATCACCGCACCGTCGACGATGATGCCGAAATCCATGGCCCCCAAAGACAACAGGTTGGCCGGAATGCCGACGAAGGTAAGACCCAGGAAGGTCGAAAGCAGCGACAGCGGAATGATCAGCGTGACGATCGCGGCGGCGCGAAAATTGGCCAGAAACAGGTACAGCACGATCGCCACCAGGGCGGCGCCTTCGAACAGATTCTTGAATACCGTGTTGAGCGTCTTGCCGATCAGCCAGGAGCGATCGTAGAACGGCACGATCGCCACCCCCTTGGGCAGGCCGCCGCGATTGAGCTCATCAACCTTTTGCTTGACCTCCTTCAGCACCTTCGACGGGTTTTCGCCCTTGCGCATAAGCACCACGCCAGTGACCACATCGTCATCAAGATCCTGGCCTACGATGCCCTGGCGCGGAACGTTGCCAACCACCACACGCGCCACATCACGAATCATTATCGGCGTGCCGTTGCGTTCGCCCAGAACGATGTTTTCGATGTCGGCGGCATCGCGCAGAAGGCCGATGCCGCGGATGGTGTATTGCTGACCGCCCTGCTCGACATAGCCACCGCCGGCGTTGCTGTTGCCCCGCTCAAGTGCACCATACACCTGCTGGATCGACAGCTTGTAGGCGCGCAGGCGCGCCAGGTCCGGCTGTACCTCGTACTGCTTGATCAGCCCGCCCATCGGCACGATGTCGGCCACCCCGGGCACCCGGCGCAGGGTGCGCTCAACCACCCAGTCCTGCAGAGTGCGCAAGGTGCGGGAATCCTGTGTTTCCGACTTCATCCGATAGCGGTAGATTTCCCCGATCGCGGTGGAAAGCGGGGCGATGTCCGGCGCGACGCCGGGGGGCAACTGCACACTGCGCAAACGCTCGCCCACCTGCTGGCGCGCCAGGTTTACATTGGCATCGTCATCGAAGGTCAGGATCAGGAAGGACAACCCGAACTGCGTGTGCGAAAACAAGCGCACCGCGTTGGGCAAGCCCGATAGCGCCACCTCCAGCGGAATGGTGACCTGCTTTTCAACCTCTTCCGCGGCGCGACCCGGGAAGAGTGTAATCACCGTGACCTGGGTATCGGTGACATCGGGAAATGCCTCGACCGGCAGATTCTTGAAGGCGATCAGCCCGCCAGCCACGAACAGTGCCGTCGCAAACAGAATCACCAGCGGCTGGTGCAGCGCGAACGAAACAATGCGCCGAATCATTCCGACTCGGTCTTCGAAGAACTGCTTTTCAAGACCTGCTGCAGCAGCAAGGTGCCCTCACTCACCACCTTTTGGCCCGCGCTCAAGCCCGAGACGATCGCCAAATGTCCACCCCTCTCCCCGCCGGGTACCACCTTGACCCGCTCGAAGCTGCCGCCACCGCGCTCGACAAACGCGAAATGCGCACCTTCGGAGAAGATCACCGCGCGCGTCGGCACACCCAGCCCCGGCGCACCCTTGGGCACGAACACCGCACTGACCAGCATTTCGCCCTTGAGCCTGCGATCGTCGTTGGCCACCGATCCGCGCGCGCGGATCACCCGCGTCTGCGGATCGATGAAATCGGCCACGACGTCAAGTCTGGCACCAAACAGTTCACCGGGATAGGTCGGTACCTTGAACTTGAACGCCATGCCCGGTGCCAGCAGCGGCAGATCCTTTTCGTGCGCATCGATCTGCACCCAAAGACGTGCCGGATCGGTGACTACGAACAACGCAACCGCGCCGGCCTGGTCGGGGCGCACTTCCTGACCCGGATTGAGGTTGCGTTCGACCACGATGCCGGCAATCGGGCTCTTCAATGCAAGGGTCTGATCGATGCCGGCACCGCCGCCGTACAAGCGCACCCTCGCTTGCGCGCGCGCCAGCTCCCCTTTGGCGCGCGCATGTTCGGCTTCGGCCTGGGCCAAGTCCTTGCGCGGCGCCACGCCGTTTTCGTGCAACTCCGTAACGCGCGCCAAATTCTTCTCGGACAAGGCGAAATCCGCCACCGCGCGGCCGGCGTCCGCCTGCGCCTGGCCGAAATCAGGCGACCCCACATAGGCCAGCACCTGCCCGGCCTTGACTTGCTCCCCGGGCTGCGCGCTGATGCGCAGTACCCGGCCGGCGAAGGGGGCGTAGACGCGCACAGTGCGATTTTCGTCCCACACCAGCCTGGCGTTGAGCTCGACCCCGGACTCGGCCAGCGTTACCACCGGTGCCAGTGCCAGCACCGCGAGTTGCGGGCTGTCGGCGGCAAAGGTAACGACTGCGCCGCTTACCTTCGGCTTGACCACCGGTGGCGCAGGCGCGGGCTTGTCGCCGCATCCAGCCAGTGCGATGACCAGGCAAAGCAGCAATCGGCTATACGTGGAATTGCCCAATGGATCGTTCCCCATGTCCGGTTCGACCGGCGCAGTGTCTTTGTTGAAGTGCGTGCCCATCGGCGATGCAGTCGCCGCGGAACAAATGACGCACGGAAGTCAGTCTGCGCGGTACGCCAACACCCCTCGCCCAAGATCAAACGCGGTCAGCGCCTTGGCATAATCAGCGCGCGCATTGGCGGCGTCGCTTTGAATCGAATTGAGCACGCGGCGCGCGTCGAGCAGGTCCATGACGCCAATCGCCCCGTTCCGGAACGCAAACTCCGCCGCGGTCGCGGTGCGTGCGGCCTCGGCCAGCAACTCGCTCTCGAAACGCACCAGTCGCTCGCGTGCCGCCGCCAGTTCGCCCGCGGCACGCAGCACCTCGGCGCGCGCCTGCGCACGCACCTGCAGGAGAACGTCGCGCGCCACATACCAATCGGCTTGCGCGCGCGCAACTTCACCTTCGTAGCGATGGCGCAGGAACAGGGGTATGGAGAGCGCGACGCCGAAACTGTTGCCGGTGCCCTGGTTGTTGGCATCGGCCTGATTCGGCCAATGCTCAACCTGTGCGCCCACCGAAACGTCGCGAGTGCGCAGCGATTGCGCGAGTGCCCGCGCCTTGTCCGCCGCCTCGACGCGCGCACGCGCAGCCCGCACGTCGGCGCGGCCTTCGATTTCCTCTTCCGTGACCTGCGCGGCAAGTTCAGCCCGCACCCTGGGCCAGGGTGATACGGCACGCATCGCGGCCAACTCGCCCTCAATGCCGAGCAGGTAGCCGATCGCGACCCGCACGCGGGCAAGTTCGGCCGCCGCCGCCCGCGCATCGTTTTGGGCGCGCAGTGCGTCGACACGGATCCGCGCCACGTCCGCCGCCGCGAGGTCGCCGGCCTTCAGGCGCAGTTGCGCGGCATCGACGGTTCGACCGAACAGACGCGCAGCTTCGGCCGAACTTGCAGCCTTTTCCTGCGCGGCTAGCAGGTCGAAATACGCGCTGCGCAGTACCAGCAGTTGCTGCCGCGCCACTTCGGAAACATCTTCGCCGGCCGCGGCTTCGAAGCGCTGCGCGGTTTCAACCCGCAAGCGGGGTTTGTCGCCGCGCTCGATCAATTGGTCGATGCGCACCACTGAATCCACGGTTTTTCCACGCAGGCCACCGGCGCCGATGCCGCGGTTCGGATTGATGTTTTGCAGCGCCAGGCTCAGTTGCGGGTTGGGTCGCTGCCCGGCCGTCAGAACATCGGCCTGCGATTGCTCCAAGGCACGTCGGGCCAGAGCGATTTCGCGATTGTTCCGGCCCAGAAGACCCTCCGCAAGCGACAGCGTCAAGGCATCAAGATCTACGCCTGCCTGACCCAGCGCCGGCGCGCAGGCAAGCGCCTGCGCGACGACAAGAGCCATCAGCCGACAAGCGCTCAAAAGGCTAAAGGGCATGGGGCCGGAAGTATACTACCGAGGCCACTTCACTCTTGGCCGGGCAAGTGCAAGATTCGGTTAACCGGCTGCAATCCGCGCCGACAATCGGGAGGAGGGCCGGGTCAGCCAAGTGCATGGAAGTGCGCACAGCCTGGATGGTTGGATACCGCGCGTTGCAGCAACGCAAGATGCAACATTCTTCGGCGATCGCACCAAAGGAACAGTTGAAGCATGCGCATTCTTGGCATTGAAACTTCGTGCGACGAAACCGGAGTTGCCTTGTACGACTCGCACCTCGGCCGCGCTCGCCCGCTGGACGGCCTGCTGGCACAAGCGCTGTATTCGCAAGTGCGCATGCATGAGGACTATGGCGGGGTGGTTCCCGAACTCGCATCGCGCGACCATATTCGCCGGGTACTCCCTTTGGCCCGCCAGGTACTCGATGAATCCGGCATCGCATCCGAGGAGCTGGATGCGATCGCCTACACCCAGGGACCCGGCCTGGCCGGCGCCCTGCTGGTAGGCGCCGGTACCGCATGCGGCATGGCCTGCGCGCTAGGGGTGCCCGCGCTTCCGGTGCACCACCTTGAAGGCCACTTGTTGTCACCCTTGCTTTCCAACCTGCCACCGGCGTTCCCCTTCGTTGCCTTGCTTGTTTCTGGCGGACATACCCAGCTGATGCGTGTTGCGGGCTTCGGGCGTTACGAGTTGCTGGGCGAATCGGTCGACGACGCAGCCGGCGAGGCCTTCGACAAAAGTGCCAAATTACTCGGCCTTGGCTATCCGGGTGGCCCGGCCTTGAGCGCGCTGGCCGAACGCGGCGTCGCCGGCCGGTTTCGCCTGCCGCGCCCCTTGCTGAATTCCGCGACACTGGATTTCAGTTTCAGCGGCCTGAAAACCGCTGTTTTGTCGCTGGTGCGTCAGCAAGACAACGCCGTGGACGCCCATGCCGATATCGCGCACGCGGTCGAGGACGCCATCGTCGACGTGTTGATCGGCAAATCGCTGCGTGCGCTCAAGGCCACCGGACTGGATCGCCTGGTGATCGCCGGCGGCGTGTCGGCCAACCGGGTATTGCGGGCCCGGCTGGATGCGGCGTCTGTAGCCGAAAAGTTTGCGGTTTTTTATCCGGAGTTGGCTCTGTGCACCGACAACGGCGCGATGATCGCTTTTGCCGCTGCCTGCCGCGCCCAAGCCAGTGTCAGTCCGGGCGACTACAGCTTTGAGGTGCGACCGCGCTGGAACCTGGGCGCCATGTAGGCCAAACCCGGCCTTTCAAGGCTTGGCCTTGGCCCCCAAGCGCGCTTCGGTACCGGCCAGCAGTTTGCCGATGTTTGCGCGGTGGCGCCACACCAGCAGGACCGACATTACGCCGATCGACAGTGTGGTCAAGCCGAGCGCCCAATAGGCGCCATGGAAAAACACCGCAAAAACTGCCGAAACAATGGCCGCCAGAGAGGAGAAGCGAAAGAAAATGGCAATGATGAGCCAGGTCGTCAGCGTAGCCAGGCCCAAGTGAAGGTCAATCGCGAGCAATACCCCGAACGCGGTCGCCACACCCTTGCCGCCTTGAAAACGGAAAAAAACGGGATACAAGTGCCCGAGAAACACGGCAATCGCCGAAAGCGCAATGCCGACTTCACCTACATCGAAGCGCAGTGCGTAAGTCTGCGCCAAATAGACCGCGAACCAGCCTTTGAACGCATCACCGGCGAGTGTCAACACGGCGGCCACTTTGCTGCCAGAGCGCAGCACATTGGTGGCGCCGGGATTGCCCGAGCCATAGGTGCGCGGATCGGCCAGGCCAAGCGACTTGCTCACGATCACTGCGAACGAAATCGAGCCGATGAGATAAGCAATGACGCCGAACCAGAGACTCATCATGGCTTTCTTCTAGAATGAACCAAACTGAAACCAATTTTAACAATATGGACCTGATCTTCATCCGCAATCTGACAGTGACGACCATCGTGGGTCACTATGCGCGTGAACGCGAGGCCAAGCAAAGGCTTGAATTCAACATCGAGCTGGCGATTCCAGGCGACGCGGTTTTTCAAAGCGACAAGCTGGCCGACACCGTGAATTACGCCGCCGTCGCCGACTACATCAAGCAGGAGTGCGATCGGCATCACTTCAAGCTGCTCGAACGCATGGCCGATCATCTGGCGCGCGGCATTGTGCTGGAGTTCAAGACGCCGTACGTCAAGCTCGCGGTCGCCAAGATCGGAATCCTGGCGGCGGCCCGCGAGGTAGGCGTCATGGTCGAGCGCCGCGCTCCTGCATAGGTCACTGACCGACAAGGTCGTGCACCGGGGCGTAATCGTCTGGACTACGGGTTTTCCCATGGCCGTCTGGCCGACTTATCGGGATCAAGCCCTGCCTGCCGACGCAAGTCACACCTACAATATATTGATAAATATATATGTTTGTATCAACATATGGTATTTCTTGTTTGAATGCTTTCCGCGCGATCAACAAAGCCTGGCGACCTGCGGCACTGACACGATGGGGCAAATCCAAACACCCGCGACAGAACTATCGTCATCCGTTTCGGTCAGACAAACGTTGAATGGGAGGTTCAGGCAATCCGCTCCCAATTGCTGGCTGCGGAGGGTGTCAACGAACTAATGGTATTTGTGTTTGTGTCAGATCGCAAAACAGGCGCACTTTTTGCACCGTCTTCGCTGGACGCGGGGTAGCATGTTTGTGCAAAGCTGAACTTAGTAATCGGCCAAAAGCCGCGCTCTTTTGCCCGCCGCGCTATTGATCACAATTTGAGGAGGCCGCATGGACGTCATCAGCAATTTCGCCGCCCGCTTCGAGCGCACGCGCGAAGAAGAACTCTCTCTTGAAGACTATCTGGACACTTGCAAGCGCGATCCGATGGCTTATGCCACCGCCGCCGAGCGCATGCTGTCGGCCATTGGCGAGCCGGAGTCGGTGGATACCCGCAACAATCCCGCACTGTCGAGAATTTTTGCGAACAAAATCATCAAGATCTACCCGGCCTTTCGCGAATTCCATGGTGCCGAGGAAGTGATTGAGCAGGTTGTCTCGTACTTCCGCCATGCCGCCCAGGGGCTGGAGGAAAAGAAACAGATCCTGTATCTGCTGGGTCCGGTCGGTGGCGGCAAGTCTTCCATCGCCGAGCGCCTCAAGCAACTCATGGAGCGGGTGCCCTTTTATTCGATCAAGGGTTCGCCGGTCAATGAATCGCCGCTCGGCCTGTTCGACCCGGACGAGGACGGCCGCATCCTCGAAGAACAATACGGGATCCCGCGGCGCTACCTGACCCGCATCCTGTCGCCCTGGGCGGTCAAGCGACTCGAGGAATTCGGCGGCGACATTCGCCGCTTTCGCGTCGTGCGACGCTATCCATCGATTCTCAAGCAAATCGCGATCGCCAAGACCGAGCCGGGTGACGAGAATAATCAGGATATTTCTTCCCTGGTGGGAAAAGTCGACATTCGCAAGCTGGAGACCTTTGCGCAGGATGATCCGGATGCCTACAGCTATTCGGG
>JAYTDE010000350.1:0-1777 GCA_043736195.1 Burkholderiales bacterium
GCGCCACGGCAACCACTCGTAGGCGAGATGTTCGGTCAATACCGGCACCACCGGTATCGGGATGGTCAGACCGAACACGTGCTCGGTATTGTGGGTAACACCAGGCGCATAGCGGCCGACCCAGCGCCGGTAGATCTCGTAGCGGTTGGTCAGGTTCCAGTCGATCAAGGTGTGGCCAGCGGCTGCGGCGTCGATCCCGGTTTCCTCGAGAACCTCGCGGCGCGCGGTTTCGGCCAACGCCTCATTTTCATGCTCCAGGCTACCGGTCACGCTTTGCCAGAACCCAGAGGCGTTGCGCCGCTCCAGTAGCAGCACGTCAAGCGCGTGCGTGTGGATCACCACCAGTACCGACTCCGGGATCTTCCAGACGGTCATCGCCGGCCCGTCCGCAGCCCGCCCACCTGCGGCGCTTTCGCCGGTGTGCGGCCGACTTGCCCTGCCGCGCATTCAGACGGCCGCCAGATGCGCGGCGCACTGCGACTCTTCACGCGGGAGCGTCGGGCGCCTGGCCGGACAGCAGCACCATGTCGATCATCGCGGTGTTGTTGACCAGGTCGCGCAGTTCCTGGTAGCCCGAGGCGGTGTGTGCCGCCATCGCCTGGGCGCGCGACGGAAACTCCATGATCGAGAGGAACGTGGACGCCCAGTTGCCGGCAATGGTCGTGACGGTGTCATTGAGTGCGAGGTAGCGCCCCTTGTGCTCGCGCACGCCGCGGTCGATGCGGGTGCGATGTTCCTCGAACGCCGACCGGTTGATGATGCGGGTATCGGCGATCGCATATACCGGGTGGGCCCCGCGCCCGGTAAAGCGCGACTTGGCGATACCGTCGACGACGACGATATCGAACATGCCGCAATTGCCGCGCATGACCTCCAACTCGCGGTATTCCGCCGAAGCCACCAGGGCGTCGACATCGGCGCGCTGGTCGAACTCGCATAACAGCATGCGCGGCGGATGCCAGCCGCCCTGCACGATCTCGGGCTCCTGGCCGCGCGCCAGAAAGCGCCCGTCATGGCGCTTGACGCAGCCACGGAAGAGCTGCCGATATTCATCGTACTTGTCACGGTTGATGACACGAATATCGGCGATCAGAAAAGCGGGCATGGTCAGCCTGGGCGCGCCGGGCGGGCGATTGCCGCTGGCCTGCCGCGTGACCTGGAAAATATGGTCATTTCGTTCATGGCTTGCCTAGTCTACGCAGGTTGAGCGCTGCAACCATAGGACCTTTGTCATGAAAGTGCCAAAGACTCAGCATACCCTGCATCGACGCCCTGGGGCGGGCGACTGCCCGCACCGGGCGGCGGCCAGGTGCCGCGGCGCGCCCCTGCCTCAAGCGGCCTTGGTGTTGCGCAAGCGGATATGCAGTTCTCGCAACTGCTTTTCGTCCACTTCCGAAGGCGCCTGGGTCAACAGGCACTGCGCGCGCTGCGTCTTGGGGAAGGCGATGACGTCGCGAATCGACTCGGCGCCGGTCATCATGGTGACCACCCGGTCGAGGCCAAAGGCGATGCCGCCGTGCGGCGGCGCGCCGTACTTGAGCGCGTCGAGCAGGAAACCGAACTTCTGCTGCGCCTCCTCGGCCCCGATGCCAAGGGCGCGGAACACCTTGCTCTGCACTTCCTCGCGGTGTATCCGCACTGACCCGCCGCCCAGTTCCCAGCCGTTCAACACCAGGTCATAGGCCTTGGCGACCGCTTTCGCCGGATCGCTTTCGAGGTAATCCTCGTGGCCGTCCTTGGGCGCGGTGAAGGGGTGATGCATGGCGTTCCAGCGGCC
>JAYTDE010000351.1:0-1542 GCA_043736195.1 Burkholderiales bacterium
CGCGCCATCGCGCAGGGCCTGGTGGCTGAAGGTGTGCGCACCGTGTTCGCAGACATCAAGCCGGACACCGTGGCCGCAGCGGTCAAGGCGGCTGTCGACCCCAAGCTTGCGATTGCCTGGGTTGGCGATCTTGCGGAGCGCGCCGAATGCGAACGCCTGCTCGCTGAAAGCCGCGCCCACCTGGGGCTGATCACCCATTTCGTGCACAGCGCGGCACCGCCGCGCCGCGAGGCCGATCATGCGCTGGCGGTCACAGACGAGACCTGGGTCCGTATGCGCGCGGTGAATGTGGACGCCGGCTTTCACCTGGGGCGCGAGTTGGCCAGGAGCCTGATCGCGGCCAAGGTGCCAGGCTCGTTCATGTACTTGACTTCCCTGCACGCCGAGACGCCGCGCAACCTGCCGCACTACAGCACCGCCAAGGCGGCGCTGTCGATGCTGGTCAAGGAACTGGCCAAGACCCTCGGGCGCTACAACATCCGTGTCAATGCGCTGGTGCCGGGCGCGATCGCCGCTGGCGGTTTTGTCGCCGATGCGGCCCTGGCGCGGCATATCCCGCTTGGGCGCCTGGGTGCCGCGGACGATCTGGCGCCGCTGGCGCTGGCGGTGCTGTCGAATCGCATTTCGGCATATGTGACCGGCGCGGCGATCGTGATCGACGGCGGTCTGGCGCTGACCAACTGGTTCGCACCGCCGGACTTAGGCGACCTGGATCAATGAAACCAAGAAGTCATTCCACAAAGGGCACATCATGCGCGCAGCAAGCTACAAGATAACCGGCAAGGCTTCCGAAGTACTCACCGTGGGCGAACTGCCGACCCCGGTGCCAGGCGCGGGCGAGGTGCGCGTCAAGCTGGCTTTCTCCGGCGTCAATCCGTCGGACGTCAAGTCGCGCGGCGGCGCCTCGAACCGCGGCTGGAATTTCGCGACAACCGTGCCGCACAGCGACGGCGCGGGCGTGGTCGATGCGGTGGGCGCGGGCGTCGAGCCTGCGCTCACCGGTCGTCGCGTGTGGGTCTACAACGGCCAATGGGAACGCCCTTTCGGCACTGCGGCCGAATTCATCACGCTGCCTGTCGCGCAGACGGCGCCCTTGCCGGACCAGGTTTCATTCGAGGCCGGCGCCTCGATCGCCATCCCGTTGATGACAGCGTTTCATGCGGTGGCGGCGTGCGGCACGCTGATCGGCCGCACGGTGATCGTGGCGGGGGCCGCGGGCAGCGTGGGCTATTACGCCACCCAGCTTGCGCGCATTGCCGGTGCGCGCGTCATCGCACTCGTAAGCGGCGCCGCCAAGGCGGAGATCGCGCGCGGCGCGGGCGCGCACGAGGTGGTCAATTACCGCACCGAAGATGTCACCGCACGTGTCAAGGCCATGACCGGCGGGCGCGGTGCTTCCTGCATCATCGACCTGGACGCCGCCGGCAACGGCAAGCATTACGCGGCATGGCTGGAATGCGGCGGCAAGGCGGTGATCTACGGCTCAAACGCCAGGGATGTCGTGGTTCCCTTCGGCCCCATGATCACCAACTTCGTGACCAT
>JAYTDE010000352.1:0-7738 GCA_043736195.1 Burkholderiales bacterium
AAGCGACGTACCTGGGAAGGGCTGATGTAGATGTCGTCGGTACCCGCCAGGTAGGAGGTATCGGGCGAGCGCAGGAAGCCGAAGCCATCCGGCAGCACCTCGAGCGTGCCGTCGCCGAAAATCGGCTCGCCGCGTTTTGCCTTGGCCTTGAGGATCGCGAAGATCAACTCATGGGTGCGCATGCGATTGGCGTTGTCGATTTCAAGGCCGACGGCCATTTCGACTAATTGTGTGACGTGGAGGTTTTTGAGTTCTGAGAAATGCATGGGATGCGGGAGTCAGTTCCTGCGCATGTGCGCGAGCAGCAACCGTGGCTGCCGCGGAACATCAGGTGGGAATACTGCGGGAAGGCTGCGGGGATGAAACAAAAAAATGCCGGGACTTGCCTGGTGCTGCTGGGTATTTTCAGATGTCGCTGCGTCGTGTGCTGCCGCTGATCACATTCAGCGCTTTTCTCAAAGCGCGAACGGTATAAGACAAGAAAAGCTTACGGGCAAAGCCGCAGCTTGTCAATCAATCGTTGCCAAAAAACAACAATCACCAGCAGTGCCAAGCACCGCGGGCATGTTCGACGCGTCGCGTCAGAGGTGGCTGTCGAGAAACGCGGTCAATTGCGATTTCGACATGGCGCCGACCTTGGTCGCCACCACTTGCCCGCCTTTGAACAGCATCAGGGTGGGAATACCGCGGATGTTGTGCTTGGCCGGGACTTCCTGATTGGCGTCGACATCCATCTTGGCGATTTTCAGCTTGCCCGAGTAATCCTTGGCCAGTTCCTCGAGAACTGGTGCCACCATCTTGCAAGGGCCGCACCACTCGGCCCAATAGTCGACCAGCACGGGCGCATCAGACTTCAATACGTCGGCGTCAAAGCTGGCATCGGTGACATGGGAAATGTTGGCGCTCATGAAAACTCCGGGTGGCGGTAGGATTGGTTGGATAATGCTAACAAAAAGCGGGCACGTCCGTTGCCCGACGCTTCGTTTCGACGCAGATGGGGTACGGTGATCCGATTTCAAGCCCCGGTTTTCACGCTTCTTCCATAACCCCTGCCACCCAGATTCATTCTGTTCGCACCGTGCCGACTACAAGCCTTTGTTCATCCGGCACAGACCTGCTGGAGCACGCCGCCGGCCTCATGGTCGCTGCCGCCAACGCGCCCGATTTGAGCGATTGGCTGGTGCTTGTGCCCACTCGGAACAGTGCGCCGGCGCTGCGCGCGGCACTTGGCCGCAGCGGCGTGACGCGCGGCTTTGCGACAATCGTCCCGCCACGCATCAGCACTCTGGCCGTGCTGATCGAAAGTGCGGACTTGGCACACAAGGTGGTGCCACCCGCACGTCGACTGGCGGATTTGCAGCGGGTGCTGGCAACGCGTGGTTGGTTCGACGGCGCGCCGCGATGGGATGTCTGTCGCGCCATACTCGCGCTGGCCGACGAGTTGTCGATGCGCCTGCCCGAGCCGCTGGAGGAGGCCGGATTCTTGCGCCTGATCGAAGCGCACTACCACGGCCGTGCGGCGGGCATCGCTGCCCCCGAGGCGCGCCTGGTATATGAAGTCTGGCGCGCCTACGCGCGGCCCGCCAAAGGTACGCCGCTGGACCCCGGCCTGGTCCGGCGCATGTTGCTTGGTATGGCGGCAAAGTCTGTGAGCGGGCCGCTCTTGTGGTTGAGCGCGCGGCCCGGGGCGCGCCTGGATGCCGAGGAAACAGCATTCGCCGCGCTCATCGATGCGCGCTGTGCCGTGACGCTGGTGGCGCCTGCGACGCTTGAGCCGGCGCTGCTGGCAGCCTGGCCGCGACAGCCGGTGACAACGCTGGCATCGCGCGCCACCATGCTTGCCAAGGCTGATCACACCCTGTTCGAACGCGTGCGCGTGTTGCGCGCGCCAACCCTGGAAGCCGAAGCTCGGGCTGCGGCACACCAGGTGCGCGCCTGGCTTGGCGCGGGCAAACGCGCCATCGCGTTGATCGCGCAGGATCGCGAGGTGTCCCGCCGCGTGCGCGCGCTGCTCGAACGCGGCAGCGTGTTGCTGGCGGACGAAGCCGGCTGGAAGCTTTCGACCACCAGTGCAGCGACGTGCGCGATGCGCTGGGTCGACGCGGTCAGCGGCGGTTTTCATCAGCGCGACCTGCAGGACTGGTTGCGTTCGCCCTTCGTGTTTTCCGATATCGATGTGGCACAACGAGCGCAAGCGCTGGCAGCGCTGGAAATGGCGATCCGCGACCACAACGTACAGGCCGGCCTGCCAGCCATGCGCCATGCGCTGGAGCGTGCCGCGCGGCCCGACGCGGTCGCGCTGCGGCTGCTCGCGCGCATCGAAGCGACGGCGCGCCCCTGGGCCCGCCGCAGCGCGTCGCTCGATGAATGGTTCGCGCTGCTGCTCGATTCGCTCAAGGCACTGGGCGCGGCAGATGCGCTCGCGGCAGATGCCGCAGGTGTGCTGTTGCTCGACCTGGCGCGCAGCCTGGGTGATCAACTCGGTGCCGGCGCCGCTCAAACGCTAGCGGCATGGCGTGAATTTTTCGCCTCTGAACTGGAAGTCGCGGTGTTCCGCGACAGCGCGATTGAAAGCCCGGTCGTCATGACATCTCTTGAGCGCGCGCAGTTGCGCCGTTTTGAAGGTGTGCTGCTACTGGGCGCCGGCGCCGCCCATCTGGGTGCCGAACGCGAACCGGGGCCACTATTGGCGGCCAAACTGCGCTTGCAACTGAAGCTGGCAACAGCCGATGAGCGCGCCACCGATCTGCGCGATGCGCTTGGCGTCTTGATCGCGCACAGCGACGATTTTTGCGCTACCTGGCAATCCGGCAGCGTGGACGAACCGCGGCCGCTGTCGCATTATTTCGTGCGCCTGGATGCGCTTGCACGTGCCAGCGGGCATGCCGGCCTGATCCACACCGTGGCCGCGGCGCCCGTGTTCGGCGGCGCCGAAAGCCTGGTCCACATGCCCGCGCCGCGCGCGCCGCAATTGCGGCCGGCTGCGGTTTCGGTCAGCGCCTATGCGAGTCTGGTTGCCTGCCCCTACCAATTCTTCGCGCGCCACATGCTGGGCTTGAACGAGGCCGATGAAGTGCGCGAGGAATTCGAGAAGAGCGATTACGGCCAGTGGGTGCACGCCTTGCTCAATCGCCTGCACGCACGTTTTCCGCTGTTCACCGGGTTGGCGCGCGACGTTATTGCCACCGAATTCAACCGTTTGGCGGACCAGGTGTTCGCACCGGCAATCGAGTTCAATTTCCTGAGCCTGGGCTGGAAGCAGCGCTGGGTAGCACTCACCGATGCGTACATCAGCTGGCAACTGGACCGCGAAGCAGCGGGTTGGGTTTGGCAGGACGGCGAAGTGGTAGCCGAAATGCCGTTCGCGGTGGCCAGCGGCGCGCGTATCAAGTTGCGGGGCCGGCTTGACCGTATCGACGCGCGCGGCAGCGATGGCGCCATTGAAATCCTCGACTACAAGACCCAGGACGCAGCCGCCCTCAAGCGGCGTGTGGCCGATGCCGGCGAAGACGTGCAACTGGCAGCCTATCGCCTGCTGCACCCGGTCGGGGCCGTTGCACAAGCCGCGTTTGTCGCCGTCGACGGCGGACAAATCGATACGGTGCCTGCCAACCCGCAGCACCGTGTCGAGGACGAACGGCGCCGCCTGGTAACGCTCTTCACAGCGATCGATGCAGGCGCCGGGCTGGCAGCCAACGGCGCCGACAGTGTGTGCACCTGGTGCGAAATGCACGGCCTGTGCCGGCGTGAGCACTGGGCCGCGGGCGGGCAGCGGAATGATTGAGGCGGCTGGCGCGGCGCTGCGGCCGCAGGCCTCTTGCGTAGTGGAAGCCTGCGCCGGCAGCGGCAAGACCTGGTTGCTCGCCTCGCGCATGTTGCGGCTGCTATTGGCCGGCGCCGAGCCCGGATCGATTCTCGCGCTCACTTTCACGCGCAAGGCCGCCGGCGAAATGCGCGCGCGCCTGGAAACCTGGCTAGCGCACCTTGCTGTGGCCGACGCTGACGACGCCCGCGCGTTTCTGTGCCAGCGCGGCATGGACGCGGCCGAAGCGCGCGCAGCGCTGCCGCGTGCGCGCATGCTGCATGAAGCACTTTTGACTGCCGAACCGGCGATCGCGATCGACACATTTCACGGCTGGTTCCTGCGCCTGGTCAAGCTGGCGCCCTTAAGCCCGCCAGGTGCCGCAAGCGTTGCCGCCGCATGCGGAGTAACGACGCATGGCGCGACCTTGGTCGAGAAGTCCGGGGTGCTGCTGGGCGAAGCCTGGCAGCGCCTCGCAGCCGCACTAGGGCGTGCACCCGACGATGCGCCGGCCGAGGCCTTCGCCCGCGTGTTGTCGGAGATCGGCCTGTCCAATGCACGGTCGGCCTTGTTTGCGTTTGTCGCGCGGCGCGCCGAGTGGTGGGCCTTTACCGCCGACGCGGCGGACGCCGCCGGGTTCGCGCTCGCGCGCCTGCGCGCGCAGCTGCAAAGCGATCCAGAGGCCGATCCGGCGGGCGAGTTTTTCGCATCCTGCCGTGCTGACCTGATCGAATATGCAGAGGCCTTGCGCCTGAATACCGCCGCTGACAAGCTCAAGGGCGCCACTCTGCTGGCAAGTCTTGCGAACGGCTGGTACGACGCCGCCAGCTTCGAGGAAGCTGGCGAAATCTGGCTCAAGGCCAATGGCGAGCCGCGCGCCCCCAGGGCACCCAGTGCAGCGCAGGCAAAACGGCTGGGCCTGGGTAGCGAAGCACGTTTTCTCGACCTGCACGTGAATCTGCAGGCGCGGCTCTTGAGCGCACGCGACGCGCTGCTCGCACAGCGCATCTGTGCCCTCAATGCGGATTTGTTTATCACCGGCGTTGCCCTGATCACGCAATACCAGGCACTCAAGGCCGCGCGCGCCATGCTCGACTTCACCGACGTCGAGTGGCTGGCGGCGCGCCTGTTGACCAACGACGATCATGCCGCCTTTCTGCACGCGCGCCTCGACTCACGTTACAAGCATGTGCTGCTGGATGAGTTTCAGGACACCAATCCGCTGCAGTGGGCTGCGCTCAAGGGTTGGCTGGCCGGCTATGGCAGTGACCATGAGCGACCGACGGTATTGATGGTGGGCGACCCCAAGCAGTCGATCTACCGTTTCCGCCGCGCCGATGCGCGCCTCTTCGAAGCCGCTGGCGCATGGCTGGAAGGCGACTGGCAGGCGGCACGCATCGAGCTGAACCATACGCGTCGCAACGCGCAAGCCGTGGTCGACATCGTCAACCGCGTATTCGATGGCCTGGCCGGCTTTGGCCATTTTTCACCACAGACCACCGCGCAGGGGGCGCTGGCCGGGCGCGTCGAAGTACTGCCGCTGATTGCCCGGGCAGCCCGCCACGAGGCGGGTGTGGACGAGGGCTTGCGCGACCCGCTTAGCATGGCGCGCCCTGACGACAAGGACGAACGCCGTCTTGAGGAAGGGCGGCAGCTGGTGCGCCGCATTGTTGATCTGGTCGGCAGCATGCAGGTTTCGGTGATGGTGGGCGGCGCCGCAATCGTGCGAGCGGCGCGCTTTGACGACGTGCTGGTGCTGGCGCGCCGCAAGCGCGCCTTCGTCGAAGTCGAAGCGGCGCTGCGCGAAGCGGGCGTGCCGTTTGCCAGCGCGCGCGGCGGTGGCTTGCTCGATGCCCTGGAGGTGCAGGACCTGGTGGCGCTGCTGGGCTTCCTGGCCAGCCCGGGCGACGACCTCAAGCTGGCGCATGCGCTCAAGAGCCCTGTGTTCGGCGTGACTGACGATCAACTGGTGCTGTTGGCGCGGGCCGGCGCGCGCGGCATGGCATGGTGGCCGCGCCTCTCGGCGCTCGAGGCCGCGCCAGCGGCGCTTGAGCGGGCTCGCACCCTGCTCGGCCAATGGTTGGGCGTGGCCGGCGCACTGCCGGTGCACGACCTGCTCGATCGCATCTACCATCAGGGAGCGGTCGTCGAGCGCTACGCGGCCAGCGTGCCGGCCGCGATGGCCGGGCGCGTGCTGGCCAATCTCGACGCCTTCATCGCGCTCGCGCTCGACTGCGACGCCGGGCGCTTTCCCAGTCTGATGCGTTTTCTCGACGAGATCAAGTCTGCGCGCCGCGGGCCTGACGAAGAGGCACCTGACGCAGGCGACGCCGACGCGCATGTCGCAGGCGATGTGGTGCGCATGATGACCGTGCACGGCGCCAAGGGACTGGAGGCGCCGATCGTCTGTCTGATCGACGCCAATGCCGGCGGCGGCGCCGCCGAAACCCATGAACCTCTGATTGACTGGCCACCGGGCTACGACCGGCCGGAGCACTTCTCGATGCTCACGGTCAAGGATGAAATTGGCGCCGGCCGCGCCCAAGTACATCTGATCAATCGCGCGGCCGCCGACCGTGAGGAACTCAACTTGCTCTATGTTGCGATGACGCGCGCGCAGCAGGTGCTTCTGGTGAGTGGGTCCGAAAACCTGCGCGCCGCCGCGGGCAATGCCTACAGCCTGGTGCGCAAGGCAGTGGCCGACCAATGTGCGGTTTGCAATATTGACGTTGCCATCGAGGGCGCCGGCGCGCTTGGCTGGGGCGAAATCAGCATGGTGGCACGCGCCGACCAGACTGCGCCCGAGACGGACGCGCAAGTCGCCACGCCCGAGTCGGCGCCGGTAGCGGTGGGTGAGCGCCGCCCGCCGCCGACGCCGCAACAGCAAGACGGCGTCGCCCTGCACGCGGTGCTGCAATGCCTGGCCCAGGCGCGCGATGATGGCACCGCAGCGCCTGACGACACCTGGCTGGCGCGCCGCATCGTGCTGCCTGTTGAGAGCCTGGCGCTGCTGCGCACGCGGGCGGAAGCAGTGTTCGCGGCACCGTCACTGGCGCGCTTCTTCGACCCGGCAACTTTTATGCGCGCGCGCAACGAGTTCGAATTGATCACCAGCGCCGGCACGCGCCGCCTTGACCGTGTGGTCGAGTTCGATTCGGAAGTGTGGGTGCTCGACTACAAGCGAACCCTGGGTGGCGCGGACCTCGAAGCCTATCGGGCCCAGGTTCGTGACTACATTAGCCTAGTCGCGCCCTTGTATCCGCACAAGTCACTGCGCGGTGGACTCATCGATCTGGCGCGCCTCTTGATCCTGGAATTGGATTGAGGCGCTCGGCGCGCGGATGAATCGCATGCCTGAGCGGCGGCGACGAGCCGGCGTTCAAGGAAGGCGACCTGCGATACAAGGCCCGCCGGAGCTTATCTGCGCCACGCGATGCCGATTCAGGCAAGCGACTTTTTCGGACTGCGATAACGATACCATGGCAGCGCACGCGTGAGCGACATCACCATTCCCGGCTCACTCAACGTGTAGCCCGGCAGCGCGGCGGTCTCGGCGCGCCAGGCATCTCCAGACAGCACGCCCAGAAGGGTCGCAACCGCCGGATGATCCAGGGTTTCCTTGAGGCACGCAAGGTAGTAGCGCTCGCTCATCAGTGGCAGAAAATCGAGCCCGTAGCGTAGCGCCGCGGCCTCGATGCCGAAGCCGGTGTCGGCCGCGCCGGCGGCCACCGCGGCGGCGATCGCGAGGTGGGTGGTTTCCTCGTGGTCGAAGCCTGCGACGCGTGTGCAATCGATGCCCTGGGCGGCGAATAGTTGCTCGATTTCCACCCGCGTGCCGGAGCCACGTTGACGGTTGATGAAGCGCAGGCCATTGCGGGCGAGGTCCGCGAGCCCGCTGATCTCCAGCGGGTTGCCGCGCGCCAGCATCAGGCCCTG
>JAYTDE010000353.1:0-3795 GCA_043736195.1 Burkholderiales bacterium
CCCGGCGCACTTTTGGTCGTGCGCGCCGGCGGCCCGGCTGGCCTGTTTTCCGCAATCCTGCCGGGCTGGATCGCCGGCCGCAATCATCTCGAACTGCAACCCGTCACCAAGGAGATCAAGCCATGAGCAGCATGCAATGGATGCGTGACCCCACGCCCGAAACCTCACCCTTGAAGCGCGCCCGTCTGGCGCCGCCGCCCTCGCTCGATGGCTTGACGGTCGGCCTGTTCGACATCGGCAAGACGCGCACCAGGGAGTTTCTCGACCGCGTCGAGTTTCGCCTGCATGAGCGGCACATCCGCACCATGCGTTGCGGCAAGCCGACCAACGCCAAGATCGCCACGCCGGAGAACCTGCAGAACATCGCGGCCACGGCCGACGTGGTGTTGATCGCGCTCTCCGACTGAGGGTCTTGCACGTCGTGCAGTCTGCACGACTTGATGAACCTGGATTCGCGCGGGATTCCCGGCGTGTCGGTGGTCACCACCGGTTTCACCGACGCGGTGGCGGCGCAGTCGCAGGCGCTCGGTTTCGAGCCGGCGATCGTGTATGTCCCGCATCCGATCCAGAACCGCACGGCCGAAGAGCTCGATCAGATCGCCGACCGCGCGATTGAGTCGGCGCTGGCCTTGCTCATCACTGCGGGTTGACGAAGCCAGCGCCGATAACGTCGTTTTCGCTATCAGAGGTGCTTGTGCGCAAGACCTCTTTTCGATGCTGCTTGGGCTGCGCGATAGCGGTGGCAACTGTCTTGACGTCTGCCGCCACTGCTGCGCTTTCAATACTTGCCGGCGCGAAGAAAAACCGGCTGGTGTCCCGTCTCCACCAACGGGATTGAACGACAAGCTACTCCAGGCGAATGTTGGCGCGCTTGGCGACACCGTCCCACTTGCGGATCTCCGCCTGCAAGAACGTTGCGAAGTCAGCCGGCCCCTGCGCCAGCACCGTCGCGCCCAGGCCGCCGAGCTTTTCCTGGATGTCCGGCAGCCGCAGTGCACGCACGGTGTCGGTGTGGATCCTGTTCACCACCGGCGCGGCCATGCCGCCTGGCCCCATGATGCCGCCCCAGGATGAGGACTCGTATCCGGCCACGCCGGCTTCCTGCATGGTCGGCACATCGGGCAGCGACGCCACACGCGCCTTGGTGCTCACCGCCAGCGCACGCAACTTGCCTGACTTGATGTGCGGTGACGCCGCTACCACCGTGGGCAGGGTCATCGCCAGCTGGCCCGACATGGTGTCAAGCATCGCCGGTGCATCGCCCTTGTAGGGAATCGCGGTAAAGCTGACGCCAGCGAGTGCGGCCATCAGCTCGACGCCAAGGTGATTCGCGGATCCGTTGCCGCCATTGCCATAGGAAAGTTTGGCCGGATTGGCACGCGCAAAATCGAGCAATTCCTTGAGCGACCTGGCTTCCAGCCCGGGCCCGGCCACCAGCACCTGCGGCACCATGGTGGTGAGCGTGATGGCGGTGAAGTCCCTGATCGGGTCGTAAGGCAGCTTGCTGTAGATGGCCGGGTTGATGGCATTCGGCCCCAGATTGGCCATCAACAGCGTGTAGCCATCGGCGGGCTGCTTGGCCACGTGTTCGAGCGCCACAATGCCATTGGCACCTGGCCGGTTGTCGACCACCACCTGCTGGCCCCAGAACTCGCCGAGCTTTTGCGCCAGGAGGCGCGCGGTCACATCGGAAGCGCCGCCGGGCGGATACGCCACCACGATGCGCACAGGTTTGGCGGGATAGGCTTCCTGCGCACCGCCCGGCACGGCCGGCAGGAGCACCAGGCCCGGTACCAGCAGGGCGCGACACAAAAACCACAGCAGAAACTTGCTCGTCGCGGCAGTGTTCATCATCTATCTCCTCAGGGCGGAAGGTGTTGATCCTAGAATAGCGCAATGCAGGGAGACTTCGACTTCATCGTGGTGGGCGCGGGGACGGCAGGCTGTGTGCTTGCCGCGCGCCTCACCGCCGACGGCCGCCACCGCGTACTGTTGATCGAGGCAGGCGGTGAAGCAAAGAGCCCCTGGATCAAGGTGCCGGTGGGCTACGCCAAGCTGCTGTCGAATCCGCGCTACAACTGGATGTACAGCACCAGCCCGGAAGCCGCACTCGGTGGCCGGCGTATCGACCAGCCCGCCGGGCGCGGCATCGGTGGCACTGGGCTCATCAACGGCATGATCTACATCCGCGGCCAGCCCGCGGACTATGACGCCTGGGCCGCGGCCGGCAATCACGACTGGGGCTGGAGCGATGTGCTGCCATGGTTTCGCCGCACCGAGCGCAACAGCCGCGGCGAGAGCCACCTGCATGGCGGCGATGGGGCCTGGCATGTGTCGGACCTGCCGCATCGCCACGTGCTGGCCGATGCGTTCGTCGCCGCGGCGGTGCAAGCGGGCGTGCCGCACAACCTCGACTTCAACGGTCCGCAACAGGAAGGCGCGGGCTACTACCAGCTCAACACCCACCGCGGCCGGCGCGCCAGTACCGCCAGCGCGCTGCTGGATACGGCGCGGCGCCGTGCCACGCTCGCAGTGGCATCCGATGCCATTGCCACCCGCCTCATCATTGATGGCGGATGCGTGCGCGGCGTCGAGTATCTGCAAGGCGGCTTGATGAAGCAGGCACATGCGCTGCGGGAGGTGGTTCTCAGCGCCGGCACGTTCAATACACCGCAACTGCTGCAGGCTTCAGGCATTGGCGCGCCCGATCACCTGCAATCGATCGGCGTTCCGGTGGTTAAGAAGCTGCCGGGCGTGGGTGCGAACCTGCACAACCACTTTCGTGCGCCGCTCGTGATGCGCTGCCGCCAGCCGGTCACGCTCAACGACCTCATGCGCAATCCACTCAAGCGCATCGGCATGGGCATGGCCTACCTGCTGTTTCGCGATGGGCCGATGGCAGCCGCCACCTATGCCGGCGCCTTCCTGCGTTCGGCGCCCGAGCTCGCGCGCCCCGACATCCAGGTCACGTTCTGGACCTACAGCGTGGCAAGGCGGGACTCGGGCGGCGTAGTGCTGCATGATTTTCCCGGCTTCACGGCCAATGCGGTGATCCTGCGTCCCCAGAGCCGCGGTGCGGTGCGCGCCACCAGCGCGGATGTGCGGCAGGCGCCGGACATCAACTACCACCATCTTGAGCACCCGGCGGATGCCGCCACGCTGCTTGCGGGCATCCGGGCTCTGCGCCACATCCTCGCGCAACCGGCGCTGGCGCCCTTTGTCGAGGCTGAGCTTACGCCAGGCGCGCATTGCGCCGACGATGCGGCGCTGCTTGATTTCGCGCGGCGCGCGGGCGGTTCGGTGTACCACCCGGTGGGTACCTGCCGCATGGGCATGGATGCCCATGCGGTGGTTGATCCGTGCTTGCGCGTACATGGCGTGCCGTGCCTGCGCGTGGCCGATGCGTCGATCATGCCCAGCATCATTTCCGGCAACACCAACGCGCCGACAGCGATGATCGCCGAACGCGCAGCCGACTGGATGTTGCGCGATGCCGCATGAGCGCTCCCGCCCGGCCGTCCGAAGGGGGCGCTCATCCTCCCTCGGGGAGGATGTCACGCAGTGATAGGAGGGTAGTCCAATAAGCGTGTTGGAATCCCTGGATAGACCGCCTGAAGCCCCTGTCCGAGGAGTATTGCGATGACCCGCGAAATGACCGACGCAGCAGTCCCCTGCATGGAGCGCGCACGCAACTACTACCGCGCGCTGGGCTACCAGAAAGACTATGTCTGGGCGCACTGCGCCGATGTGCCGTTTGCACGACTCGCCAAGCCCTTGGGCGAGGCGCGCATCGCG
>JAYTDE010000354.1:0-3574 GCA_043736195.1 Burkholderiales bacterium
TCCGCCGAAGCGCTGGTAAAGGCTGATTGCGATAGGTACCGTGAGTCCGTCGGAGAAGACAAAGGCCTTGGTGCGCGGGTCGACGCGGTTCTTGCGGTAGTGCTCGATCAGGCGCTCGCCCCAGTCGAACGGGTCACCCGAATCGTGGCGCGCGCCGTCGAACAGCTTGCAGAAGTACAGGTCGAAATCGCGCAGGAAGGGCGCGATGCCATAGACGTCCGACAGCGCCAGTCCAAGGTCGCCGCGATACTCGGCAGCCCAGCGCTCGAAGGCGAAGGTTTGCGAATCGCGCAAGCGCGGCCCGAGCGCCTGGGCCGCTTGCAGGTATTCATGCGCCATGGTGCCCAGCGGCGTGATGCCGTGGCGCATCGCATAGCGCACGTTGGAAGTGCCGGCGAAATTGGCGCCGAGTCGCTCGCGCAGGGCGAGCACCACCTCTTCGTGCCAGACCCGCGAGAAACGCCGCCGCGAGCCATAGTCGGCGATGCGCATGTCGGCCAAGGCCGGGTCGCCGGCCACCAGGGCGGTCTTGGCGCGCAGGCGCTGGCGCCCTTCCTCGAAGTCGGGCACGGGTTGCGTATTGCGAAAGTAAACCTCGTTGATGATCGCCAGCAGCGGAATCTCGAACAGGATGGTGTGCAGCCACGGCCCCTTGATGGTCACATCGATGCCGCCGTCGTCGCGCGCGATCACCTCCACGTACCGGGCGTTCAACTGCATCAGGCCGAGAAAATCGACAAAGTCACTCTTGATGAAGCGCAGAGTGCGCAGCCAGGCAAGCTCCTGTTCGGTGAATCGCAAGCTGCACAGGCTGGCGATTTCTGCATTGATCTCATCGACATAGGGTGCCAGTTGCGCGCCGGGGTTGCGGCACTTGAAGCGGTATTCGACCTGCGCACCCGGAAACTGGTGCAGCACCACCTGCATCATGGTGAACTTGTAGAGGTCGGTGTCGAGCAGGGATTCGATGATCATTTTTGCAGGTAGATCGCTGTCAGCCCACGTCAATCGGCATCACGCCGCCAGCCGCTGCGGCGTCACCTGTGCGGCCGCCGCCAGGATCAGGTCGGCGTCGCCCGCGGCCAGCGCACGGCTGTCGGACAGCATGCGGCGCCAGGACCGCGCGCCGGGCATGCCCTGGACCAGCCCCAGCATATGGCGCGTCACCGCGCGCAAGGGGGCACCCGCGGCGACCGCCCGCAGCGCATATTCGCGCATCGCCTGCACCACCTCGCTGCGCGTCAAGTCGGGCGCCTGTTGGTCGAACCACAATCGATCCACCTGCGACAGGAACCACGGCTCGTGATACGCATGGCGCCCCAGCATCACCCCATCGACCATGGCCAGCGCCGAGTCGACGCCGGCATGATCGGCGATGCCGCCGTTAAGCACGAAAGTAAAGTTCGGAAAATCCTGCTTCAGGCGCGCGGCGAATTCGTGACGCAGGGGCGGCACTTCGCGATTCTCCTTCGGGCTCAGGCCAGTGAGCCAGGCACTGCGCGCATGCACCATGAAAACCGTGGCGCCGCCATCGGCGACGGTGCCGACGAAGTCGCGCACGAAGCCATAGCTGTCTTCCCGGCCGATGCCGATGCGGTGCTTGACCGTGATCGGAATCGATACCGCGTCAACCATGGCCTTGACGCAATCGCGCACCAGTTCCGGCTCGGCCATCAAGCAGGCACCGAAGGCGCCGCGCTGCACCCGCTCCGACGGGCAACCGCAATTCAGGTTGACCTCGTCGTAGCCCCAGCGCTCAGCCAGGCGCGCGCAATGCGCCAGATCGGCCGCTTCGCTGCCGCCCAATTGCAGCGCCACAGGATGCTCTTCAGGGTTGAAATCCAGATGGCGCGGCACATCGCCATGCATGAGCGCGGGGGTGGTGACCATCTCGGTATAGAGCCGGGCGTGGCGCGACAGCAGGCGATGGAAAAACCGGCAATGGCGGTCGGTCCAGTCCATCATCGGCGCAATGCAAAAACGCCAAGGGCTGAAATCACCGGTTTTCAATCTGGAGACCGCTTCCTCTTCAACCATCAAGCACACCATTCAACATGCCATTCCATGCCCCGAGGGCTACAGATTTGGTACCAGAGTCGCCGCGGATTTACAAAGGAATCGGTACGCGATGGCATCGATCATTCCGGTTGGAGACAAGTTGCGCGCCCAAGTGCGGCGGCGCGGCCATGCTACGCAGGCCAGGGCATTCGAGACTACGATCATGAAGCAAAATTGGGCGCTCCGGAATGCGCTCCGGTGGCCGAATTCCGGCAGCGAAGAACCTGACACCTGCCAAAAAAAGCCGATGACCTTGCGCATCCACGCGCCCGTCCCACCGTCAATGCAAGGTCGGCCTGGTTGCCGGCACCTGCGCCATGTTTTGCACGCGGGCGCGCTTGCACGACAGGATCGCCTTGTTCATTTCCGTCTCGACGATGAGCGTCATCTTCTGGAGGTTGTGCAAGAGGCTCTTGAGTTCGCCGGGTTGCGCGGGCTTGCTGTCGTCGTCGAGCACATCGACAATGCCGGCCAGCATGGCGCGGATTTCCGCCAGGACGCCAAGCGCCACATGCGCGCGCTCTGGCAGGTCGATCTGGTCGTTGGCGCCGAACAGGCCCTCGATGAAGCCGTCGAGTTCCTGCAGGCGCACCAGAGCCAGGTGCTTGAGACCCTCAGGCAACGGCTGCACCTCGAACCGCATCAGTTTGAATGGGTCGCGGCTGTTCTGGTGCTCCGTCAGGCGGTTCCACAAGCCCGCCACCAGTTCATTGAGCAGTTCGTTCGCCGCGTCCATGGAATCGAATGCCGGCAACTCCCCGCCCCACAGGGCCTTGACGGTATCCATCGGCGAGGCGTCCACCACCGGCGAGGCGATATTGCCCATGAACCGGGTGCGCACCGCGTGCAACGGCGTCGGGCATTGGTAGCGTTTCAGCATGGCGATCAGCGTCGCGTCGCGCGCGCCGGCCGGCTTTGTTTTGCTCATGGCAAATTACTCCTTGGTAGCCGATCGCCCCGCGTTCGCAACTATGAACGCACGGATGCGGGGACGGGATTCGGGCGCAGTATAGGCTTCCGAAATGATCTGCGACATGCGCGCAAGGCCGGCGCGCCGAAGGTGCAGAGCGCGCTGCAGGAACTTGAAGCGACTTGAGCGCGAGTCGCCCGCACGACGTGCGCCTGACGGGCCGGTCATGCCGGTGAGTGACTCTTGAGCCAGTCTTTCAGAGCGGCATCCACACGGGTTTGCCAGCCATCGCCGCTGGCCCGGAATCGATCCACCACTTCGCGCGAAAGGCGGATGGTGATGCGTTCCTTGGTGACCGGAGCCGGAGGGCGTCCGCGCCGGACGAACGGTCTGGCGGCCTCCCACTGGGCATCGGTCAGCGGAACGGCGTCAGGATCGGACAAGGCAGCCGCCGTAATCGCCGCATCCTCTTTGGGCGTCGGCAACTTGAACACCCGCCCCGATTTAGATTTCACTTGCATAGCGCTTCACCTCTCTGACGTTCGCCTTGCGCAGGCTGATGACGCGGCGCTTTTGGCCACGGTCCGTGAACACCACACAGTAAAC
>JAYTDE010000355.1:0-3721 GCA_043736195.1 Burkholderiales bacterium
GGTGTATTTTTGCCCGCACCATGCCCAGCATGGCGTCGGCGGATACAAGCGCGATTGTGTGCGCCGCAAGCCGAATCCAGGCATGCTGCAAGACGCCGCGCGCGAGCACGGTGTTGACCTGCGTACATCCATCCTGATCGGCGACAAGGAGTCCGACATCGTGGCCGGCCGCAGGGCCGGACTGCGCCTTGTGGTGCGTCTTGGCGGGCATGACGCGACCCAAGCCGACGCGGTGATTGGCCATCTGGCGCAGGCTTGCACCCTGTTGGAGGCGCCGGACACTCGCCTTGCCGGTGCGACATGAACCGCGGCGCCGACCCGATCGCAGCGGGCTTGCGCGGTCGCGACTACGCGCTCGCAGGTGCCGTCTTCCTGCTGGTCGCGGGCTTCCATTTCTTCAACGGCCAGCGGCTTGCCGGCACGGTGTTGTTGCAGTCCTTCAACTGGCTTTTCGATTTCGATGCGTCCCGCTTCGTCGCAGGCTGGTGCGTGCCGGGCGCCGACGTGGCGCGCGAACTGCCCCTGTCGTTTGTCGCGCGGCACGCCTTGAGCCTGGCGGTCCGGCCTGTCTGCCTGGGGCTGACCGCAATCACCGGCGATGCCCAGCAGGCCTTGCTGGCCTTGACCGCACTGTGCGCCGGATGCGCTGCTGCGATCGCCTATTTTCTGGCTGCACAATTTTGTGCGGGCTGCGCCGATCGCACCCTGCTGGCACTGGGGTTCGCGGTTTCGACGCAGCCCCTGATGCTGGGCGTCATACCGGAGTCCTACGGCTTTGCCCTGGCCGGGATCGGCCTGCACATGGTGATGGTGGCCCGCCAGCGCGCGCTGCCCCCCGCGGCCGGCGCGGCGGCGGTCATCACATTCATGTTCAACGCGGGGGTCACGGTAACCAACGCGGTCCTCAACCTGGTGTCCGCGGCAGCGCTGGCCTGGCGACGGGTGACGCCTGGCAAATGGCTGGCGACCGAACTCCGAACCTGGGTTCTCGCGGCAATCGCGCTCCTGCTTGTCGTGGTGCCCCTGGGTGCCCTGTTCACCCCGACGCTTCTGGCCGGCGCCGGGGCGGCGCCCAAGGAGGTGTGGTGGATCATCAACATAAATCGTGGCGAGCCGGCAGGCCTTGCACGGGTCATCGCCGCGCTGGTTCCCTACAGTTTCGTCGCGCCGGAATTCACCTTAGTCGACCTCAAGCAGGACGGCCACCCAATGCTGGACTTCCGCGAATTTCGCTTCGGCATTGCCGGTGCCGCGGCCCTCGCCCTGTGGTTTGCCGCCATGACCGCGGGCGTACTTTTCGCGTGGCGCGATGACGCGTTGCGCCGCGTGCTGGCGATTGTGTGCTGCTGGACCCTGCTCAACGTGCTGTTGCACTGGTACTGGCAATACCGTGGCAGCATCTACTTGTATGGCGCGCATACCAGCTTCCCCCTTTTCGCGCTCCTGGTGATCGGCTATGCCGGCGCCATGCGGCGATTTGCGCCCGTCCTGGTACGGGCGATGGCCATGCTCATGTTGTCGCTTGCGGCCTTCAACAACATCGGGCTGTATACGGAAATGATCGAGTTCGTTGTCGCGCAGCCGGCTGTCCAGTTGCAGCCCGGCGCGCCACGGCCCAACAGCTGAGCGATGTCCCGCAAACATGAAATCAAACCAGACCGTACTTGAAGCCGACACCCCCGGCCAGGTTGCCGCGATTGCGCGCGAGCTGTATGTCGCGGGCCCGGTGATGGCCACGGCGATGCAGCATTATCGGCCGTACATCTCGCCTTTCGAACTGCTGCTGCGCGCTGTTCCGCCGGGAAGCCGGGTGCTCGATATCGGCTGCGGAAGCGGCCTCTTCCTGGGGCTCCTGGCCCGGACCGGCCGCATCGAGAGCGGCCTGGGCATCGACAGCAGCGCTGCCGCGATCGGCTTGGCAAACCGCATGCGCGCCAGACTGGCAGACGACACCCGGCTCTCGTTCGAGGCACGCGACGCGGCGGCCCCGCTACCGCACGGCCCCTACAACATCGTGTCGCTGATCGACGTGATGCATCACATTCCACCGGCCTTTCAGCGTCAAGTCCTGGAACAGGCGATCGACCGGGTAGAGCCGGGCGGTCGCTTTGTGTACAAGGACATGGTGGCCCGGCCATTCTGGCGCGCGCTCGCCAACCGCCTGCATGATCTGCTGATCGCGCGCCAGTGGATTCACTATCTGCCACTGGGCACGGCGATCGAATGGGCGCAAGCGCGTGCTTGTACGGTGATCGAAAAGCGTACTGTCAACATGCTGTGGTACGGGCATGAAATGGTCGTTTTCCAGGTTCAAGCCGCCCCGGCCTCCGATTCAAAACAAGCGGCGTGTGCGAGGATCGACCGTTGAGCCGTCGCGCGCGCCATGTTTCAGGATGCGCGCCGGCCGCTGCCGCGCGCGCTGGGTCGGCAGGCTTCTGCCACAATGTTTTTCGCATGCAAGCGCGGCCTGGCTCCGAGGTCAATCGGCGCCAAGTAAAATGCAGTTCCGGGGCGACAGCGCCGCTTGCGCGCGCGGCCGTCGCCCCGACGCCGCCACCCATGCAGCCAGCATAAGGTTCAAATGGATTTTTCAGTCATCATCGCCTCGCGCAACCGATCGGTTCTGGTGCGCGCGGCCATCCAGTCGGTGCGCGACCAGACCCATCGTTCAGTCGAAATCATCGTAGTGCATGACGGATCGGATGCCCAGCATGCCCCCGCCTATGCTGCGATCAGGCAGGAACTTTCCGCCTGCGGCAGCTTCATCGAGCTGCGGCCCACCAGCCAGGGCCACGGGCAAAGCTATGCATACAACCGCGGGGCGGAAGTTGCGCAGGGCGCCTACCTCTGCTTTCTCGACGACGACGACACCTGGACCGATCCGCAGCATTTGAGCCGGGCCTGGACTGCGCTGTCGGCACCCGGTGGCCAGGCCGAAGTGTATTTTTCGAACCAATTGGCTTATCTGGCCGATGTGCCTGTCAAGGGGCCGATCTGGCTTGAAGGGCTGGAACGACAACTGGCCGGCCGCCCGCCGCTCTCGGCCGATGGCGTACGCGCGGTTTCGGTTGACGACCTCATGGTCTGTGGCAACCACGCGCAGGTGAACATCCTGATAGTGAGCCGCGACCTGTACGGGCGCGTCGGCGGCTTCGACGAGTGCATTCGCTATGAATGCGACGTGGACTTCTACCTCAGGATCATCGATTGCGGCAACGGCCTTCTGTATTCTCCCCATTACGTTTCACGCCATAACGTGCCGGATCCGTCCGGCAGCGCGAACATGTCGACCAGCCTGTCGCCACTGGCCAAGGCAATCGCGCGCGCGCAAGTCTGGAACAAGGCGTTCTTCTACAGTAGTTCGCCGGCAATCCGCGGTGCGGCGCGACGCTTCAAGGGCTACGCGCTGCGCACCCAAGCGACACTGCTGCTCAAGGAGCGGCGCACCCGCGCTGCCTTCAGTATCGGTCTTGAGGCCTTGGGCACCCACTTTTCCTTCAAGTGGCTCGCTTTTTGCCTGTACATGGGAGTACGCGCCGTATTCGGCGAGCCGCAAGTCGTCAATGCGCCGGCGCCGTCGGGCACCAACCGTCGCACGGAAGTCTAGTACCGTGAGCCTGAAATCTCTCAACTTGCAAGTCCGCATGCGCTTGCGCGCCGCAGGTCTGCGACCTTTTTCAAGCATTACAGCCACAGCGGAGGTCCGATCCGCGCGCATCGC
>JAYTDE010000356.1:0-1767 GCA_043736195.1 Burkholderiales bacterium
GCCGGCCGCCATCGCCGCCCGGAAAGTCGCGAGCGACTGCGCCTCGGAGTCGTCCAGTAGCAGGCGCTGCTCGCCCTCCGGCGTGAGCGCGATCAACTGATCGATCATCACCAGGGTGCACCACAGGTTGCCGAAAGCGTCGAAAGCGATGCCGTCCGGATAGCCGCCCAGATGCGACGGGCCGAACACCTCGCGCCCCGACAGGCTGCCATCGGCGCCGACCCGCATGCGCGATATGTGGGGGCCGGTGGTTTCCACGATGTACAGCCACTCCTCGTTCGCATCCAGGCGGATCTCGTTGGTGAAATGGAAGCCGTCGGCGACGATGCGGATGCCGCTTTGGTCGACCAGCGCGATATAGCCATCCCTGACGCGCGAGGCCGCCGCCGCGGTCCACGGATTGACGCGCGTCGAAACAGTGATCCAGATGCGGTCGCGGGAGTCACGCAGGACGAAATTCACCTTGCCGATGGGTGCGCCATCGATGCGGTCGATGAGGGTGCGCGTGCTGCCGTCGCGCGTCATGACTTCCAGCAGGTCGGTACCGAAATTGGAGATCAGGATGTCGCCGTTGGCGGCAAACGCCAGACCATTGGGCAGCGTGCCCTGGGTGAACTTGCTTTCCAGATCACCTGCCGACGCCGCCGCGGCGCTGCCAAAACGGTCGCTCGCGCGCTGGCCGATGAAAGTCTGGCTGCCATCATGCGTGAGCCGCATCACGCCGCCGCGCGCGTCGGCACTCCACAACGTGCCATCCGGTTCGGCCAGAATGCACTCCGGTCGCTGCAGGTCGGACCCCAGATAACGGATCGCGGAGCGGTCCACCGAATAGTCGTCAATCGGGTTGATGCGCATGGCCATCGAGCTGCTCCGGGGTTGTGGTTGATGCCGGCCATGGCCGGCATATGGATTCCAGGACCGCGGGTTACGACTGGTCACACATCTTGCTCAAGCAAAAGCCGCCAAGGCCCGGGCCGAGGCAGGCCCCACCGCGCATTGCCGGGGCGCCCTGCCCCGCAAAGGGTTTGCGCCCAGTTCGATTATAGGAGGCCACGAGGCCGCGATCAGCGCTTGCCGGACGCCAGTGCCGCGACCGCCCCGATCACAACAAGCGCCCCGAAAATCTGCAGCGGCGCAACGCTCTGGCCAAGTATCGCCCAGGCCAGGAACAGCACCGCGATCGGCTCAAAATTCATCAGTGCGGCATTGTTCACAGTACCCAGGCGCGGCAACAAGGCGAACAATGAAGTGAACGCGATGCCGTAGAAGGCCGTGAGCAGGGTAAGGGCAAGCCAGCCCGTCATATCGTGCGGCCAGGCAAAGCCGTCGTTGCCCAGCCCGACGCCCAGCGCCAGCAGCGCAACCGTGGACATGGTCGCGAAGCTGCGCATGCGTCCGTCCAGGTTGCCAAGCCAGCGGTTGCTCAGAAGCAGGGCAAGCGCGAAGGAGACCGCCGCAACCAGCGCGAAAGCCACGCCGGCGCCGATCTCGGCCCAGCGCCCGGAGAATCCCTGCGGCCGGACGCCACTCCAGCCACCGACATCCAAAGCCAGTGTCAGGCCGACCAGGGCTATCGGCATGACCACCAATACTCGTCGCGACGGGCGGCCGGCGCCGGTGAGCCAAGAGATCAACACCAGCAACAGCGGAAAGACGTTGAATACCAGCAAGGCCAGCGCCGCCGGGATGCGTGCGACCGCGGAATACAGGCACACGCTCTGGATCGCCAGCGCCAAACCGACGCCGATGGCACGCAAGCGCGATCCG
>JAYTDE010000357.1:0-2890 GCA_043736195.1 Burkholderiales bacterium
CCGACTACGACGCCCTGTGGCGCTGGTCGGTGGACGATCTTGAAGCCTTCTGGGATTCGATCGCGAAGTACTACGACATCCGCTTTCACACGCCGCCCAAGCGCGTTCTCGGCAAGCGCAGCATGCCGGGCGCCGAGTGGTTCAGCGGCGCCACGCTGAATTATGTCGAGCAGGGGCTGCGCCATCGCGGCGACGCGCGGCCGGCGATCATCGCCTGCAATGAAGCCGGTGCGCGCGTCCTGCTTGGCTGGCGCGAGTTCGAGCAAAACGTGGCCAATGTCGCCAATGCATTGCGCGCTCTGGGCGTCACCAAGGGCGATCGGGTGGTGGCCTTCATGCCCAACGTACCAGAGACCATCATCGCCTTCTATGCCGCGGCATCGATCGGCGCGACCTGGTCGCTGTGCTCGCCGGACATGGGGCCGGTCAGCGTGCTCGACCGTTTCGCGCAGATCTCGCCCAAGGTGCTGTTCGCAGTCGATGGCTATCGCTACGGCGGCAAGGCATTCGATCGCCGTGCGGTGGTCGCCGAGTTGCAGGCCGGCCTGCCTTCGGTCGAACAGGTGATCGTGGTGCCGAATCTCGATCCGGGCGTGGGGACCGCCGGCCTGAACCGTGCGCTGGCCTGGAGCGAGGTTGTCAGCGGGGATGCCGTGCTGCAAGTCGAGCCGGTGCCGTTCGATCATCCGCTGTGGGTGGTGTATTCGTCGGGCACCACCGGCGTGCCCAAGCCGATGGTGCATGGCCATGGCGGCATCGTGCTGGAGCATGTGAAGGTGATGGGTATCGGCAACAACCTCGGGCCGGGCGATGTGTATCACTGGTTCTCCAGCACCAGCTGGTTCATGTGGAATCTGCAAATCTGCGGCCTGCTGGTCGGCTCGACTATCGCGATTTACGACGGCAATCCCGGCTGGCCCGATTGGGGCGCGCTGTGGCGCTTCGCCGAGCGGGTGAAGGCGACTTTTTTTGGTGCCGGCGCGGCGTTTTTTCTTTCCTGCATGAAGGCCGGCATCGAGCCCAGGCGCATTGCCGATGTGTCGCGCCTCTCCGGCATCGGCTCCACCGGGTCACCATTGCCGGCCGAGGGCTATCGCTGGATTTACGAGCAGGTGGCAAGCGATGTGTGGCTGGCGCCGATGAGCGGCGGCACCGATCCCGCCACCGCCTTCATCGGCGGCAATCCCTTGCTGCCGGTCTATGCGGGCGAGATGCAGAGCAAGTGCCTGGGCTGCAAGGTGGAGGCGTTTGACGATGACGGCAAGCCGTTGATTGACGCAGTGGGCGAACTGGTGTGCACCGAACCGATGCCCTCGATGCCGCTCTATTTCTGGAACGATGCCGGCGGCAAGCGTTACCACGAAAGTTATTTCGATACGTATCCGGGGGTGTGGCGCCACGGCGACTGGATCCGCTTCACGCCGAGTGGCGGTTCGATCATCTACGGCCGCTCGGATGCCACCATCAAACGCCACGGCATCCGCATGGGTACCGCAGAGATCTACAGCGTGGTCGAGGAATTGCCCGAGATCCTGGAATCGGTAGTGGTCGATCTGGAGTATTTGGGTCGGGAATCCTACATGCCGCTGTTCGTGGTGTTGCGGCCGGGGGTGCCATTCGACGAAATCCTGAAGACGCGGATTCGCGACAAGGTGCGCACCGACCTTTCCGCGCGCCATGTGCCGAACGAAATCTTCCAGATCGCAGAGGTGCCGCGCACGCTGTCAGGCAAGAAGATGGAACTGCCGATCAAGAAGCTGCTGTTGGGCCACAGCGTGACCAAGTCCGCCAACCCGGACTCGATGGCCAATCCCGGCAGCCTCGATTACTTCGTTGAGTTCGCCGCGCGGCGCAACGCGGGACAGGCTGAATAAGGCAGGCCGGCCCTGCCGCGCTGGTGCTGGTACCAGCGCCGCTTCATGCACGCCCGCACGCTGGCGTCACGTTCGGGCGCCGCGCCGCGTCAATCGAATAGAATTCCCGCACAAGATCACACAAGAGACTGACCATGACCAGGGAGACGAGATGAGCGAAATGCGCTATGAAGCACCCAATACGGCAGCGGCGGTGGTGGCGCTGCTGGCGGGCTCGGCAGGCCCGGCGCGATTGTTGGCAGGCGGCACCGACCTGTTGATCCAGATGCGTTCGGGTTTCGTCGCGCCCGAGTTGCTGATCAACGTCAAGGGCATAGGCGAGATGAATTCGATCGTGGCCGAGGATGGTGCGTTTCGCATCGGCGCCTCGGTGTCATGCATGGCGCTGATCGAGCATGCGGCTTTCGTCGCCGCATGGCCGGGGGTGGCCGATGCGGTCAAGCTGATCGGCTCGGTCCAGGTCAAGGGGCGTGCCAGCGTGGGTGGCAATGTGTGCAATGCCTCGCCGGCAGCCGACAGCGTGCCGGCCCTGATCGCCGCGGGCGCGCGCGCCAGCGTGCTCGGGCCCGCCGGTCGGCGCGAGATCGCGGTGGAAGACATCGCTGCCGGGCCCGGCAAGACAACGCTTGCCAGGGGCGAGATCGTCACTTCGTTCCTGCTGCCGCGACGTGCGGCGCGTTCGGGCGACGCCTATTTGCGCTTTACGCCGCGCACCGAAATGGATATCGCGGTGGTGGGGGTGGGCTTGAGCCTGACCCTTGACGACAAGGGCGTGTGCAGCGCCGCCCGCGTCGGCCTCGGAGCGGTGGCCGAGCGCGCGCTGCTGGTACCGGAAGCGGCTGCGGCACTGATCGGAACCACGGTCGATGCGGCGGCGCTGGAGCGTCTGGCCGCGGCGGCGAGCGCCGCCTGCCGGCCGATCGACGACAAGTAGCGCCTCCTCTCGACGCTGGAGCAATGCAGAGAGCAGACGCCGCCTCTGCTCGCGCGGTGGGCAATCACCTGGGCCGAACGAA